>JBATLS010000307.1:0-18795 GCA_049289435.1 Saprospiraceae bacterium
ATAATTGTTTATACCTTGCAAGTCACAGAAATTGATGAAAAAAAAATTGTCAGTATAACGCAAAAAATATCACCAGAATTTAAAGATAATATTATGAGTACTTATGACCAATTGATACAAAAAGGGAAAATCGAAGGGAAGCTCGAAGGAAAGCTCGAAGGAAAGCTTGAAGGAAAGTTTGAGGGAAAACTTGAAGAGAAACTTGAAATAGTAGGTAACGCATATGATAATGGAATAAGTATCTCTCTCATCTCTAATATCACAAAACTAAAAGAAGAAGAAGTCCTTAGGATATTGAAGCAGAGCGGCAAAATGAAATAAGGAGTAATTAAAATTCCAAACTATTGACTACAAGTTATAATACCCATGCATAAATAGTTTAGAGTATGTTTAAAATTTCATCATTTGTCTGCAAGCTGAAAGTTTTATTTTATGTTGGGTTATATTTTTCGTCGTAACTACTGGCCTGCCTGACCACTACTTTTGGTAGACAGGGAGGCTATTATTAGTATTCGCTACGAGCCGGACAGAATGATGCGAAGCAAAATCGTGATACGAAATCACGATTTAATGAAGGAACCAATCAAGCATTTGATTGGATGGGCGGTTTTCGCAGTTCCTTCGTTACCGACTAAAACCATTTACTCGATTCTCTTCATTTGACGAGAACACTCAGTCATCTTGTCTAAAACTAAATTTGTTCGCTTTCGCTCAAACATGAAAATTTAAACTTACTCTTATTATTGGCCAATTGAGTTGATACATTTCCAATAAACCAGCATCTTCAAACTACAAAATGGAAAAATTCTACAAATGGACGCCTATTTATATGACATTTTGTCACTTATGATGTCATTTTATTGTATTTTTGCCCTCCAAATTTTACAGAATTTAGTATGTACGACGACAATATCACCCTTTTAGGAATCAAAAAAGAAATAGACGAAACCATACAAGGTCAAGTCCTTTATTACGATCAGCCAACTTCCAATAGTAAATTATTCTACATTGAATCTTATGGTTGCGCTATGAATTTCAGTGATTCTGAGATAGTAGCTTCGATTCTTGCAGGAGAAGGCTATGGCTCTACCCGCGAAATGGAAACTGCAGATCTGATTCTTGTCAATACTTGTTCTATCAGAGAGAAAGCTGAAGAGACTGTCAGAAATCGATTAAAAGTATTCAATGTCTTGAAAAACAAAAAACCAGAACTCTTAATTGGTGTTCTTGGCTGCATGGCAGAGAGACTTAAAGCAAAACTTCTGGAACAAGAAAAGCTGGTAGATATCGTAGTTGGACCTGATGCCTACAGAGACTTGCCCAATCTCCTGGCCAGAGTGGAAGATGGAGAAAAAGGCATCAATGTACTACTCTCAAGAGAAGAAACGTATGCTGACATCTCTCCATTGAGGTTGGATAGCAATGGCATAGTCGGGTATATATCTATCATGAGAGGTTGTGACAATATGTGTTCATTTTGTGTAGTGCCCTTCACACGTGGGAGAGAGAGAAGCAGAGATACATATTCAATAGTTGCCGAAGCACAGGATCTATTCGATAGGGGATTTAGAGAAGTAACTTTACTAGGTCAAAACGTGGACTCTTACAAATGGGCCAACGCCGATGATGATGAAAAGGTTAATTTTGCTCAACTGATAGAAAGAGTGGCTCTCATCCATCCCGACCTGAGGGTCCGATTTTCGACTTCTCATCCCAAAGATATCACTGATGATGTGCTCCATACTATGGCCAAGTATGAAAATATTTGTAAATATATCCACCTTCCCGTCCAATCAGGCAATAGTCGCATCCTAGATCTGATGAATCGAACTTATGACCGTACATGGTATCAGGATCGGGTCAATGCCATCTACCGCATCATGCCAGATTGTGCGATCTCATCAGATATTATAGCCGGATTTTGTACAGAGACTGAAGAAGAGCATCAAGATACGCTTAGTATGATCCAATGGGCCAAATACAGTATGTCTTATATGTTTTATTACTCTGAGAGACCTGGAACCTTAGCGGCAAAAAAGCTAAAAGACGATGTGCCTGAACCTATCAAAAAAAGAAGACTTCAGGAAATCATCGATACACAAGTCGCCATATCACTGGAAGTCAATCTTAAAGATATAGGTAAAACATTTAAAGTACTAATAGAAGGCGATAGTAAGAGATCTAAAGAAGAATTTAAAGGTCGAAATAGTCAAAACAAAATGATCAACTTTCCAAAAATGCCGAATCTGGAGGCAGGAGATTATACATGGGTAAAAGTGACCACTGCCACATCAGGATCTATGAGAGGGAGCATAGTGAATTATCCAGATTAAAAATTTTCTATACCATTCCAATATACATCATAGAAATCAGATTATTGGGTGATGGTGTGATATTGAAGTGATTTAGATAGATAAACACCATCTGTCAAGTTTAAAAAAAAATAAATAAAAAATTCCAAATATTGAATATTCAGAGTGTAAAGCAACGATTTGGCATAATAGGCAGGTCACCATTGCTCGAAAGAGCCTTAAATACTGCAATGCGGGTAGCCAATACTGATCTTTCTGTACTTATTCAGGGCGAAAGCGGAGTAGGAAAAGAAATATTTAGTCGGATCATTCACGAACTTTCAGTAAGGAAGCACAATAATTTCATAGCGATCAATTGTGGTGCAATCCCTGCTGGAACCATCAATTCTGAATTGTTTGGTCATGAAAAAGGGTCTTTTACTGGAGCTGTGTCGGAACGCAAAGGATATTTTGAAACGGTCAATGGAGGGACTATTTTTTTGGATGAGATAGGTGAAATGCCTTTAGATACCCAAGCTTTTCTATTGAGAATCCTCGAAAGTGGCGAATTTTTGCGTGTAGGATCATCAAAAGTCATGAACACCGATGTGCGGGTAGTAGCCGCTACCAATGTGAATCTGGATGATAAAATACATTCTGGAAAATTCAGAGAAGACCTTTATTACAGACTCAATACAGTGCCTATCAGAGTCCCTTCACTGCACGAACGAAGGGAGGATATATACTTACTTTTTAGAAAATTTTCTGGGGACTTTGCTGAAAAATATCGATCTGCTTCCATCATGCTCACTCCCGATGCCAAACAACTACTGGAAAATTACAGATGGCCAGGAAATATCCGCGAATTAAAAAATTTGGTCGAACAACTCAGTGTCCTCGCTGACGACACAGAGCTCGACGTTGAACAACTTATAGAACTTGCCCCTCATCTCAATAAAAGAATGTTGCCAAGTAAAAGCACTGCGTTTAATCCGACCAGCGAATCAGGATATCATGAAAGAGAAATATTGTTTAAGTTTTTGTTGGAGATGAAAAGTGATCTAAGTGACGTCAAATCACTTATTTATGATCTGGTACGTGCCAATGATCTGACTGTACCTGATGTCACTGCGCTCAATACCATGCAAAACTACCATGCAGAATCTGTCTATAAAAACATATATGAAAGTGGGTCTTCGCACATCAATGAATCCGATTACCCACAATATGAAACCAACAAACCTATCGTACTTTCTGGCAAATCTACAGGTGGATATAACCCGACCGAAGATGTAGATGAAATACTCTCTATCGTAGATATGGAGCGCGATATGATCCGAAAAGCCCTAAAAAAATATAACAACAGACGTAAAGAAGCTGCTGAAGAACTCGGTATCTCCGAACGAACCCTTTATAGAAAAATCAAGGAGTATGATATTCCCGATTAAAATAATCACCAAAAAAAATATATCTATATGACAGAATATGCTTTTCTAAATGGGAAAATAATTCCAACATCTGATGCCAGCTTAAATATCAATGACCTTGCTTTACTAAGAGGCTATGGAGTATTTGATTTCTTTAGAGTCATAGATGGCAGAGCTATTTTTCTGGAAGACTATTTGGATAGGTTTGAAAGGTCTGTCGATGGGTTGGGTCTTAAATTACAGTATCAAAGATCGGAATTGAAAAACAATATTTTGGAATTGATAAAACTGAATCATGCTCCTTTGTTGGGTATCAAGATAGTGTGTACTGGTGGGTATGCTACTGATGGATATACTCCAACAGATACTAATCTTTTTATGCTGGCAAAACCATTTCAGTTTTACCCATATCTGAAGGATCTCAAATTGATGAAGGTAGAGCACCAACGTGAGTTGCACCAAATAAAAAGTATCAATTATCTGATGCCTGTATCTTTAATACCAAAGATGCGCACTATAAATGCAGATGATGTCCTCTATCACCTCAACGGTCAAATCAGTGAATCGTCAAGATCCAACATCTTTATCATCAAAAACGATGTACTCATCACTCCCGATACAGGTATATTGGAAGGAATCACCAGAAAAAAAATCCTCGCTTTTGCTGAAGAGATACTACCGTTGGAAATAAGGCCTGTTACATTGGAAGAACTTGCCGAAGCTGATGAAGTCTTCCTGACAGCCAGTACCAAAAGGATATCTCCCGTCACTGCTATAGATGACATCAGCTACGATCGTGGTAATTATACTCAGATGCTATATGATAGATTGTTAGTAGAAGAACAGAATAATTAGCCGCTTCTTTTAAGATAGGATCATCTCCAACAGACAAACATTTGCTAATATTCCAAAAGTTTGATAGCATTGGTCAAAACAGTCACTGAAATACTTCCACTCCCAAATACTTCGCCGTCAGTTTCTATAAGGGCTTTGCCCTTTATTATATCAACATGTATTGTTTTTGTTTCATGATAGGTAATAGAAGGATGTACGATAAGTTTTCCTTTTTTGAGACGTCCAATATTTGAAATATAGTCCCACAAATTGACATCACCCAGAAGTGTCAGATTCAATAATCCATCATCAGGTTTAGCACCTGGATGAATGATCAATCCATTGGCGAACCTATCTCCATTACAAAAAGTAAGCATCATCAACCTTCCTTCATATATGAGCTTACCATCGCTGATTATTTTAACTTCTGGCTTTTTAAAGTTCAAAAATGCTCTAAAAATTGCTACAGAATATGAAAGACCGCCTTTCAGCCCTTTAGCACGCTGTTGGTTTAATAAATGTGTAGTATGACCTCCGAATCCAATATCAGCAATATTGACAAAGTATCGTGTTTCATCATCAGAGTTTTGGATCATTCCAGCATCGATACTCCTAAATCGCTGAAATTCAAGACCTTTTAAGAATTTTTCTAAGTTGAAGGTGATCTTTTGTCCTCTGCAAAAGTCATTGCCTGTTCCATTGGGTATGAAGGCGATACCCACATCATTTTTTCTGGAAGCAAGTACGCCATTGATTACTTCATTGAACGTACCATCTCCACCTACAGCCACTATCAGATCGGCATCACGCTCACAAGCTTCTTTGGCCAGTATGTTAGCATGGCCTGCGTACTCTGTATAAAAACCTATAGAATGGTAATTTTTAATGTTTGTCGATAAAAGTATCAAGTCATGATTCCATTTTCTTAAAGAATTGAAAATGTAAACAATACTTTTTGACATATCTATATTAATAAATGCAAAAACACAAACATATTTGAAGTAATGATTTGGGACAAAATAAAAAAATACAACTTCGAAAGCTTAATCATTAAGATGTTCAAAACACTATTTAGACCAATGAAAATCAAAAATGTTTTTCATTGGGTAAATGTATGTGTGAAATTCCTAAGAAGTAAAAATAAATTCTTCTGAAAATTAAGACGTCTTCTCTTTTTGAGAATCTATTTCTCTCATGTTTTCTTTCACTTCAGCCTCTATGTTATTTTTGGCATTATTGAATTCTCTGATACCACTTCCCAATCCACGCATCAATTCCGGAATCTTTTTACCACCAAAAAATACTAAGATGATCAGACCGATTACTAGTAATTCCTGCCCGCCTAAGCCAAATACTAAATTAAACATTTTTATTTTATTTTATAAGGTGTAAAGATACAACTATTCATACATACAAAAACAAAAGTTGAAAAAATAAGTTCTGCTTTACCTTTTACAGTCGCATCTTATGTTGCTAAATCTGAAATGGCAAATAGCTCTGCTTATCAGTTTTGCTTTGGTTTATATTTGGACTTCTCCATGATCAACTGACTGTCTTTCAGTTCTATCAATTGCTGGAGTGTTGTCTCTGGGTATCGTTTCATATACTCTTTGATGATTTGCCACCCTACAAAATTGGCTGTACGACCAGGTGCTTCGGCGGGCATTTCAGGACTCGATGGACTTAAGTTTACATATTTGCCAATGATCGTCGGGTTGGATTCGAAAAATAGATTTTTTTCAAAAAAGAAAGCCCAAATTTGAGTTTCATTATCCTGACACCATTGTAACTGTGTGCCTGTGAATTCCATGATGATACTATCGTGCACAGCTGGTAAGATTAGGTCTGTGATATAATGTACTTTCCCATGATGAATCATCTGATCTATCATCCTACGTCCAGGCATTTCACCCACCAAATCATTGACATAAAGCTCTGCTACTTTTTTGATGATGTGGTCTTTATTCCACGAGCGGGTGATGTAGTCCGAAAAATTTGTATTGTCAGGGTCAATGAGTTTGTAATCGATATCTTTTTGCAAAAACATATCCAAACCTATGCCTATACCATCTTTTTTTCCTTCATCCTCGAATATAAATACCTGATAATTATACTCAGATACAAAGGTGTATAGATTGGGTATAGGATATCGTCGAGGAAAATAATGCTGTAGATATCGATACATTTGATCTGCATCAGTTTTTAGACTTATGGTTTCTTTGTAAGTGGTATTGACCTTTGAAAATAGGTCAGTTACGAGCGAATCCTTTACCCATTGATCGAAAGATACGTACAAACTATCCCTATTTTGAGCACCATCCAGTGCTAATACATCTGAAAAATATAGGTTATAAAAAGAAGGATGCATGTCAAAAAGATTGTAAAAGTCTTTCTTTGTAGCAATATCAAATAGTAGTTGCTCCGTCCTGATGATTTTGACATCTGCAGGGATATTGGATACATCCGGTGCACTATCTTCGCCACAAGAACTCCATACCAAAGATAGCCAAATGACGCTTAAAAATCTTCCTACGAGTGATAAAAAAGAGATTGTATGGAATGGAGTTGGCTTATTACCCTCCCTTTGAGTAGAATTTCTGGACTTTATTATCATATCAATATACATACTTTATTATGGTGGATGGCTTGATCAGCATCTACAACGAAATAGCCGTAACAAATGTTATACCACTCATTGAATCCCTAACTAGAGCAAACACAAATCTTATTTATCACCATTAATTTAAATGATCAGACACCAAAAATGGTTATTTTTGCATCTTAATTGAGACATTTACCATAAAATCAAACGATCCTAATGAGCCAAATACTCCAATATTTCTCTTTCCTATTGGCGGGTACATTGACTTTAGCTTCATGCAAGAGTGATTTTACCCGCAGCATGGCCAATAAACCTACTGCCATGGGACGTATCAATAATGTGGTGATACTTTGCGACAAAAGTCTCGCCGAAAGTGAAATTGGAGATATAGTCACGCAATATTTTGAAGCATCATATCCAGTACTTACTGCTGATGAGCCCATATTTGATATCAGATACATGACCGTAGAAGAGCTCAACGCCAACACCCTCAAAAGAGAATTGCGCACTTTTGTACTACTGGCCGATGTATCCGACACTGCGTCCACCACTACTAAAATGTTGAGGACAGATATGGGCGAAGAAAAATTTAAAAGGGCAGCCACGGACACCAGTTATACATCGACTATAGGTCAGGAAAAATGGGCCAAAGAGCAAATCATCATCTATATTTTTGGCAATGGAAGAGAAAAGTTGGCCAAAGCTATTGCAAAAAACTTTCCAAACATAGCCTCCAGAATCAATCAGCACGACCTCAAAAATCTGTCAGCAACAGTCTATGGTATCCAATCTGAAAACAAGCTTCTTTCAGAAATGGTGTTACAAAACTTTGGTATCAATATCAAAATACCGGGATTATACCAAAAAGCACTACAACAAGACAATTTTTTGTGGCTCCGGATGGACAACAAAGAAATCAACCAAAGCTTGATCATTCAAAAGTTTCCATACAAGGATAAGAGACAGTTTGATATGGACAATATCATAAAAATGCGTAACGAATATGGCCAAAAATACATCCGCACCGGAAGTGATGATGCCTATATGAGTACCAATGTCATAGATTTGCCCACTTACGAATACACTTATATCAACAATGGAGCATTTGTCAAGGAAGTAAGAGGTATCTGGGAAACGGTCAATGATTTTATGGGAGGTCCATTCGTCAGTTATTTGATACTCAACGAGCCAAAAGGTGAAGTAGTATTTATAGATGCTTTTGTATTTGCTCCTGGAAAAGAGAAAAGAGATCTTGTACAACAGTTGGATTGTATAGTAAAAACCACCTCATTGCCCGTAGCACCAAAAAAATAGGTGTTAATCATCTTGTTGGGTCGATAGTAAATCCAACTCAGCACTAAAATCAAGCTCTGGATATAAGCTGACCAATTGATTGATCTGCCGGATCGTCACTTGACAAAATTTCTTATGTTCTTTGGAATTGGGATTGAATGGTTTGTGGCGACATGCTTTGTTTATCTGATCGATTTTATCTAAAAGTATCTTTGTTTCAGCATCAAAATAATGGTCTTTGAATTTTGCCCAGATGTATGCTATCGCTTGACCATTGGGGTGAATCATGTCGTCTTCGTAATATCTATAGTCTCTCAAATCATCCATCATCCACTCGTATGATGGAAAATAGGTGATACTCTGCTCTGACTTTTGCAATTGATCGACCATACCGATGAGGCCTGCTTTACTTCTGGCATTCTGGATGATCCCATCTTTAATGTGGCGTACTGGACTGATAGTCAGTACTATGTTTATGGATGGATTGAGCCTGCGAAGTACCCCGAGAGCAAGGCCCAACACGTCCGTGCCATGGTCTATATCGATGACCACGGGGTCAAACATAGCTGCAGGCACCTTGTGACAATTGGCCACTAGTTGCATTGTGGATTTGTAGCGATATGCCAAGGAAGTGCCTAATGTAATAATTATAGTCCTGGCACTCTGGAGCAATAGATGTGTCTGCTCTATGGTGCTATTGATTGCTCTTATAGCTTCATCTATATCCAATCGTCCCAAGGTACTATGAAAAGATGGATGTACAAAAACACCATGTGACTCCCACATATCGTTTTCGTTCACTCTGTCCAACGCACATGTCATTTCAATAACATTTGCTATTGATACTGGGTTATAGATATTACCAAAAGGGTTGATATGGACATCAAATTTGTAAGATTTCAGATATTCACCTATATTTTGGGAGAAACAAGAGCCAATCAAAAATATACCGTCGTTATGGCTTAGTTTTTGTTTTGATGGTAAAATATTTAACTCAGTTCTGAAGTTCATTATTCTGGCACTTAGAAATTTTAAAACGTAAAAATGAGTTTTTTCTCCAATATATTCAAACCAAAATCACCTGCTCCCGAGCCTGAGATTCAGTTTGGTAGATTTACTGACTCATATAAGTCTCCCGAAAAATACCACAGTTGGTCTAAGTCTGTCGAATATTTTGAAAATGAAAAATACTATCTTAGCTACAAACACTTTCTGGATTACCTGTCGGTCGATGGGCAGAAAAATGTCATATATCAAACCAACAACGGAATTATTAGATTTTCCATTTACCAAGGATCTAAGGTCATCCAAGGACAAGCTGACTTTTCGAAGGTAGTGGCCGAAGCAAAAATAGTACAAGCCGACCATCCGGCATATGCTATGATGCTTCAGTTATTGGAAAACAATTATCACCTCAGATATACCAGATATTCATTGAGTGCTGACCATTGTATTTGCCTAAAATTTGACACATATGTAGAAGATGGCACTCCGCAAAAGATTTATCTAGCACTCAAAGAATTGGCCACCGAAGCAGACCGAAAAGATGATCTCCTCCTCCATCAATACGATGGTATAAATGCCATCAATGACTCCCATACCAGAAATATATCCATCGTCGAAAAACGCACTAAATATGATTTTTTTATCCAAAGCTGTAGAGAAGTAGTCAGATTACTATATGAGAGCGGGCTCGATGAGCAACAATATCCAGGTGGCATTTCGTTTCTGTTGCTTGACTTGCTGTACAAAATAGACTACCTCATCAAGCCCGAAGGGAATATTATGGAGATCATCAGGACACTGCATGGTGATTACTTCAATGATAATATGCTGGATGTATATGAAAAAAATAAACGCATCTCCTCGGAAATAAAAAAGATGCCTGATATCACATTTGATGAATTTGGGAAAGAACTGTATGAAGTCAATTCTACATTTGGAGCTTCACTCCCAGAGGGTCATCAAAGATTGGTGGAAACCATAGATGCTCAGATGACCGATTTTGTATGGTATTATGAAAATGGATACTTGCCATTTGCACAGGCCATTTGCGGATATGTAGCAGGGTTTTCCATCTATAGTTATGCTATGCCTGAGATAAATATCAGACTACTGAGATTGTATTATCAAATCACTGAGCCCCAATACTTTACATCTCTTGGGTTTTCAAAAATCTTTTTTAAAAACAATCAATTTCATAAAAAAACAATCATCTCTGAAATAAAATTCATTCAAGATTCGTACTCTGTTGATGCTAAAAAATATATACTCGACACTACATCATTGCAATTTAATGATCTTCCGACTTTTTGCAAGAGTTATCTCCTTATGATCAGAAATATCACTATTCAGGAAATATAATAGTATGACCCAACAAGAGATATACGATCATTATAAAGACACTGTCATAGAAATAGCGACTCCATTTAGTCTGGGGACTGGATTGTATATCAGTGAGTATGATATCATCATAACCAAAGAACATGTGGTCAGAGGAAACAAACTTGTGGTAGTCACTGGATCTAGCTTCTCCAAACAATTGATACAGGTGGTTTATTTGGATACATATCATGATCTGGCCTTCCTTGCTGCTCCCAAAGATCATCATATCAAAGGAAATGTACCCATGATCCACCCTATTTACAATATCAATGATGAAGTATTTACGGTCACTCATTTGAAGGAGATAAAAAAAGATGTCCATTATGGAAAAATCACTGGTTACTTCCTAAAAGATGAAGGATTGACGTATATAGTACACGATACCAGACTAACTGCCGGAGACAATGGAAGTCCATTATTCTCTGCTGATGGTCAGATCATAGGTCTCAATACATTTGAGTCGAAAGCAGGAATGATGGCAGGATACGCCTTGCCATTTGATAGGATACTCGATGATCTAAAGATTTTTAAAGCATCCAGTGCTGATATAGCTGTCAAATGCCCAAACTGTAAAAATATCATTATGGATCAAGGTCATAATGGAGGTGATAAATGCCCTCAATGTGACGTTTCGGTGCATATGATACATCAGATAGCGGACTTCAGACCTTTGGGAATGACAAAAACGATCGAAGACATGATCGAAAGACTAGAATTTAGCAAGTCATTGTCAAGAAGAGGCCCCAACAACTGGTCCATTAGTTATGGTGGAGGAGAGATCAATATTTCCTTTTACGAAAAAACTGGACTTATCATTGGAGATGCGTATCTTTGCGATCTGCCTGATGAGTCTGAGCGTGATATATTGGAGTACATCTTGAGGGAAAATTACGGTTTGGAAAGCATGACAATGTCTATTGCAGATCAAAAAATCATGTTGTCTCTGCTTATATACGAACAATTTTTGAACACTGACATCATGTACAAACTGTTTGGCAATCTATTGCATACAGCTGACCAATATGAACGTACTTTGAGAGGAAAAATAACGCCCACTATCACTCATTTCAAATGAAGAAAATGTTAAATAACATGATATATAGAAATTTTTATCCCTGTTTTAACGATGGTTTAATATTTATGGTTAATTTTATCCTCCAATATAAAATCAAAGTGTCCGACATAAAAACACTTATTTCCAATTATATTACCATGAATAAACTTGTCAAAAGGCTGAGTATTTTTATTTTCGTAGTGTCGTCATACAGCATGACTGCACAGGACATCCATTTTACTCAGTTTTATATGTCTCCTCTCAATCTCAATCCGGCACTCACTGGCGTGATGAATTGCAAGACCAGGATGATAGTCAATTATAGAAATCAATGGGCTGGTGTACTTGGTAAGAATGCTTACAATACCTATTCTGCATCCTATGATCAAAAAATTCCTGTGGGGCGCGAAGATTATTTTGGTATTGGCGGATCATTTTGGGGTGACGTAGCAGGCGAGTCCAGATTCGGTACTACCCAAGGTCGGGTATCGCTCTCTTATAGTAAAAAAATGGCTGGAAATCGCAAAAAAGCAAGTTATCTGGTCATCGGTGCTGACGGAGCATTGAGTTCACGCAGCATTAGCAATCAAGATCTTAGGTGGCCAAGTCAGATTACCCCTTCGGGCTTTGATCCGACGCTTCCATCCAATGAACCCAATTTTCAAGATTTAGATTTCTTGTATCCGGATATTGCAGCAGGTATTTTGTGGTTTAGTGTTTTGGATGATAATACCAATTGGTATTTGGGTGCTGCTATGCATCATCTCAATAGACCCAATGTTTCATTCTTGGGAGAGACCGTCAATCTCTATAGCAGATATACAGTACATGGGGGGCTTCAGTTTGAATTACAAAAAAAGATCTCTATGCTTCCATTTGCCGTATATATGTCACAGGGGCCGCATAAATCACTCAATGCAGGTGCCAACTTTAGATTTTCGCTCGGTCCTGTAAAGACTTCCAATCAGTCATGGGAAGCAGGTCTGTGGTATCGGGTAGGTAATAAAGTGCAGGGTGGGCTTCATTCAGATGCGGTGATCCTATCTTCCAGATTCAATTATGAAGAATTTGGTATAGGCTTTAGCTATGACCTCAATATTTCAGGATTGCGTCAGGCATCACCTGGTAACGGAGCATTTGAATTTTCAGTGATTTACAATATTTGTGGTCCTGAAAGTCGAGGTGTTTACTGTCCAAGATTCTGATTTTTTTCAGATTTTGGGGCGTGTCATCATACATTAGATCAGCAAAAAATAGTAGTTGTCTCATTAATCATTATCTCATAGGAAGGAGTATAAGCTTTTTCCCAAAATCAGAATAAATATGTTTGGAAATAAAAATGAAAAACAATCCACCTCAAACGGTAGTGCTCCTTCTGCCAATGTCAGCAATAGCATCGTAGAAGGTACATTGATCAATGGAAATATCAATGCTCAAAATGATATCAGAATAGATGGCATACTCAAAGGGAAACTCGAATGCAAAGGCAGGGTAATCATAGGACCACAAGGTAAAATAGAAGGCGACATCAATTGCCTCAATGCCATCATAGAAGGTGCTTTTACTGGAAATCTTGCTGTCAAAGACCTATTGAGTATCAAGGAGACAGCCGTGATCAATGGGGACATCGTGACAGATAAACTGCTCGTCCAAACTGGAGCAATCTTTAATGTCACCTGCACCATGGGGGGGCAAAAATTAAAACCACTCATCGCCAAAGAAGCTGTCAAAGAATAAATAATACTTCAGTGATGACATAAATATGGATACTGAAGATCAAAAACCAAAACGGAAAGTAAATAGCTACCTGAAGTACTCGGGGCTTGCTTTTCAATTGGCCGCAGTAGTTTTCATCGGAATTTTTGCAGGAAAATGGCTGGACAAAACACTCAATATGTCAAAGCCCATTTTTACAATGTCACTGGTATTGATATTATTTTCGGGGTATATGTACAAACTCTATATCGAACTTAACCGCAATAGATGAGCCGATACCTATCAGGATTGACCATCATGGTGATGATATTGATACCTTTACTATGGTTTATACATAGTTTTGAGTCTCAAAAAAACTACCTAGATCTTTCTGTCTATAGCTCATTGATGTTTTTGGTATTAAGTGTCATATTATTATTTTTTCTGTCCAGATCATTGAAAAGTACGAACAAACAACTGTTTATATCCTTCACTATGACCAATATGCTGGTGAAAATGTTTTGTTCTATCGTACTGTTGCTGGTATATAAACAAATAAATCACCCCCCGGACGGGAAATTTATTATTCCTTTTATCTTTATTTATGCATTATTTACTATATTTGAAACTTGGTTTATGATCAGATTGGCCGAACGAAAACCTTAGTATGGTTTGGCTGCCTGAATATAGAACTAAAGCAAAAAATCAAATAATTTTTCAACAGCCTTCGATATCATCTCCCACCCAATATTACATTTACGGGACAGACTGATCATTCATTAATCTTAAAATATATAGTACAATGGCTAGCGAACGAGAAACAACCACCTTTGAGATATCAGGACTCGGCTCTTTTAATGAAGAGGAACTTTTATCGAAAGATATCAGAATAGTCTCCAGAAAAAAAAACTTGGTGCAACTCATCTACAATCACAAGTCTTATGAAGCGGTGATCAAAAATTTTGATCCACAGACCAAACAAGCGTGGATCAATTTGGCCGGATTTGATTTCAGGATCAAAATCAATGAGCCACTGGATAAGCTGATCAATGATCTTGGATTTCTGCAAGCTGTAAAACATTCTGTCAAAGAAATCAAATCTCCAATGCCGGGATTGGTGGTGACCATATATGTAGATGAAGGGCAATCTGTCGCAGAGGGGGAGAAGTTGCTCAGTCTAGAAGCCATGAAAATGGAAAATATACTAAAGTCTCCTGGAGAAGGTGTCATCAAAACCATTAGGGTAGAAAAAGGTCAGACTGTGGATAAAAACCAAATCCTGATCGACTTTGAGTAATATAGTAGCAAAATAAAATCTACGGTACTTCCATTTTGATGGAGAAAAATAATTTTTTTTATCCGGTCACGGTTTCTTGACAGGCATTTGTTTGCCGAAATGTTGTACCCAATATTTATCTACTTTAGCTACTGCCATCTCATTGACTTTAGGATTCATGAGCATAGTACAATGCGTATAACTTTTCATCCAATCATGGAGTACCTCTTCGAAGGTGATTTGGCCTTCCCCCAGGTTTTCGCCAGCTACCATCCAATCATATCCCACTTTAGTCAAACGCTCTCCAATATTCAACCCATCTTTGGAGAAATGTGCAAAAAAGTTAAATTCCTTCATTTCATTGGCCTGATTGTATGCGCTCTCGAATAAGACGTCATTCCAGGCCACTTTTTGAACTGGCTCTAAGTGCCTTTTTCCGCATCTGCAACCTGACGATCGAATCTTATTGACGGCGTCCACCATCATTTTTTGCTCGACTTCATTAGGATATCCGTAATCACGAAGACCCGTACCTAATAGCACCAATATGACTAAAAATATCTTCATTTTACGGTATTGTACTTATAACGACCAAAAGCCTATTGTGTTTCATAAAATGAATCAAATAGTCCATTTTAACCAAAATTTATCATTTTGCTGAAGAAGTAAAACATATGAAGCCAGAAGAAACAAATGTATAAAGTCTTTTCCTTTCCGTCTATTTTTTGTACCTATTTTTTTTTAATGGATTTTTATGCGAAAACGGATTCTTTATGCCCTCTGTTTTTTATGAATCGCCTGTTGGAGATTGAGCACACTAATTTTTGATGGTTTTCTTTCATCAAAGGTCAAATTTGGAAACAAACAAATGTAAGCAGTATCTAAGCTTATCGGATTATTTCATTATTACCTATATATTTACGGAATTCTATACCAGTTTGTTTCATCACTTTGTAATGTAACTGCAAAGTTTATAGGAATTGAAGAAGTTGTTGCACTTGTATTGCCATGATCATAACCTTTATAAGCTGGACTTATTAATAAGTTAGCTCCAGCAGCAACACTTGCATTAACGATTTTATAAATTCTACCTGTGCAAGTGCTGGCAGAGGGTAGCGTAATTGTATTTTGAAACACCTACTGCAGATAAAGTACCGATAGAAATGGTTACTTTTTTAGATTGGTTGGGTGTATCCCATTTTTGCATTCATTGATTTGCTTTCATCTGTTTATTTTTTATTTTTGTTTTAATGGTCAGACCTGCTCGCTTCGAAGCAGGCGAGTGGAATTCGCATGTAAAAATAATCATCACGGATTGTGTGTTTACTGCTCATGCTCATTTCATCTGTTTATTTTTTTAATAGGCATTCTCTGAATGCCTGTTTAAAGAAGCCAGATGGAATTCGCATGAAAATAATCATCACGGTTTGTGTGTTACTACTCATGCTCATTACATCATATTATCTTATGCCAAACAAAGCTAATATAAAATTTATGGCGATGCTATGTTTTATGAATCAGGCTGCCGCCTGACAGGTTTGAAATTCAGCATCGTACAATTTCTAACTATTAGCATCAATCGAATTGCAAAAATAGTCGAGCCTATAGCATGATTCTTCACCCCGTAGGATGAATATTCAACGGGGTGAATGTATAGGATCGATCCCGATAGTTATCTGGAACAGACTTCGACCATCGGGTGTTATGTAAGTGTTTTAACAAATAATCATTTTAAGGTTTCTGCCTGATCTTGGTTTTCCCTGCTAGTCTGTATTCTTCCATAGGTCATTTTTTCACTCTGGTCTACACATTGCTTCTTTAGTGTTCATTTGAGCGAATTGTCAAATGCAATCATTAGTGAACTTATTTTTATTTTTTAAGGTTATAAATGATAATAATTTGTATAGAATGAAAGATTATCACAGTATTATTACAATTGAGCCTGGTAAAAGAGGTGGAAAACCTTGCATCAGAGATATGAGAATTACTGTGTCTGATATATTAAATTGGTTAGCATCTGGAATGAGTGTACAAGATATTTTATCTGATTTTGATGAACTTACAGAGTCTGATATATATGCTGCTTTACGTTATGTTGCAGACAAAGAAAATAAAATATATCGTACTGCTGTATGAAATGATTGTTTGATCAAAATATTTCGCACCGAATATTAAAAATATTGACGAAAGAATTTGAAGGTTCTTCAACTGTAAAAAATGAGAATCTAATAAATGCGTCTGATAAAATTATTTGGGATTTTGCAAAACTCAATCAATACACAATTGTAACCCAAGATTCAGATTTTAATGACCTTTCTGCTTTCTTTGCTTGCCCACCGAAACTAATCTGGTTAAGAACAGGAAATTTGACTACCATCAATATCAAAGATTTTATCATCTATAACAGTGACGAAATAAAGGAATTTTTAGAAAGTAAAGAACACTGCTGTTTTGAAGTATATGTAAATAAATAAAAAAGAATATTGACCCCATCGATGCAGTTTCTGCCCGATGTCTGGCATATTAGTGCAACTGCGATGCTATGTTTTATGAATCAGTCTGCCGCCTGACAGGTTTGAAATTCAGCATCGTACAATTTCTAACTATTAGCATCAATCGAATTGCAAAACTAGTCGAGCCTATAGCATGATTCTTCACCCCGTAGGATGAATATTCAACGGGGTGAATGTATAGGATCGATTCCGATAGTTATCTGGAACAGACTTAGGTTATCTGGGTTATGGAAACAATTTGTAAATATCCTTGCGGTGAGCAATTATGATAAAACGTATGACATTACTTTCTAATATCTCAAACCCTATTCTATAATCCCCCAATCTAAGTCGATAGTAATTACTAAAACCTGAAAGTTTTCTCACATTGGGTATTTTATCTAGAGAAGCTGATGATTCACAAGAAATTATAATTTGTTCAATTTTACTGTAGAAAGACTTGTTTTTTATTTTTTCTAAAGACTTTTCGAAAGATTTATCAAACTCGACAATCATCTTAGTTTTAATTTGTTCAATATAGTCGCTTTGTCCACTGTCTCATTCGTTTTCACTTCATCCATCATACTTCCCAAGACAATATCTTCATATTGTTCATCTTTAAGGTCAAGCACACTACCGCCAAGTTTTTTGGCAAGCTCAGAAAGAATCTTATTACTTTTTTTATCTGCTCGAATTACTATTGCTGCCATGTTTTTTATTACAAAATTAAGAAATTAATTATAAACTAAACCATGAAATAATCATTTAATAGAAAATTCATTTTACACAATTAATACCAAAACCTGATGGTCGCAGTTTCTTCCCGATAGTTATCTGGAACAGACTTCGACCATCGTGATTAATAAAAAAAGGAGAAGATTTAGCCTTGACTAATTACTTCTCCTCTGGTGCTGAAAAATATCTTATTGCTCTGTAATCGTATCATGAAGACCTGAGTTTGCCTCCAATCATTCTACACTAAGCGTCTGTATAATTGTTATTTTTTAGATACTTTTATTAAGTACTAGTTTGCCGTAGGAGATTTTATACTTATTAAGGCCTTGATAGATTCAATATCAGCTTTAAGACTAGCCATTTCTTTTACTTGAGCTGTTAATACAGCTTTTTGCTTTTCTATGTCAATTATTTTTTGCTCTAAAGCTTCGTTTTTATCAGCTAGCTCTTGTACAGCCGATACCAAGACTGGAACCAATTTACTGTAGTCAACTTGCCACCGTTTTTCTATTTTAGCTGGGTCGTTTTCTACTTTATCGTCGCCTTTTGATACCGCACCTGGGTAGATGGCATAAAGTTCTTGAGCAAACACACCAACGTCTTGCTTACTATCTTCTTTCCAAGTATAATCATGAATTTTAATTTGGCTTAGCGTACTCAGTCCTTTGCCGTATGTACCATTGTCTATTTTTAGTCTTTTATCTGAACTAG
>JBATLS010000308.1:0-11092 GCA_049289435.1 Saprospiraceae bacterium
AGCCATTTATTTTTGGCTAAAGCCAAATAATATTTGCATTTATTGTCCACTGGCTAAAGCCAATGGCAATTGAATTTGATATTTTCAACGCAAATATAATTGCGAGAAGTCTGGTATTCTGAATTTACTATTCATTCCAATCAAGTGTAGATTTCCAATGGGCAGACTGTATGTATTCTTTTCCATTTTAGAATTTGTTTCTCATTTTTAGATTTTTTTTGTGTTTTAAATTTTTTTGATGGAGGTATTGTAGTACTAAAAAACTACTGTTGATCTGGCAATAGATGATCATTTTGCAATTAGTTGCCCTATTTGTACGTTAGTAATGTGCATGTGTAATTAGTATTTGCACAAATTGATAGAATAAATGTATATTATTTTGGAAAACTATAACTAAGGTCAGCGAACTAAAACTGCCATAGGATAGTTTATTTTGAAAATGAAAATGATTGTAAGTCAAATATCCTAAAGATGTCAAAAAATAATACCTGGTTGCTACTCTCAGGATTGCTCTTGATCTTAACATCAATGAGTCTAACTGGCCAAAACCTGAACCAACTAAAGACCAAATATCCTGGCTACAATGAATTGGTAATCAAGGAGATGCAGTCATACAAATTCAGCATCAAAAATGACCGGCCAGTGATCACTCAGGACAATTATTATGAATCCATGATTCTCTCAGATTTTGGGATTCACAATAGTTCGGAGAGTTTTACATTTTCTGATCTGGTGCCTCTCAAATCATATGATGCATATACAGTGATAAATGATGCTGGCAAAGACAAAAAAATCCCCATCCAGCAAGTCACCGAAAATGTGGCTGCCCAGAGATCTGTATTTCATAGTGATGTCAAAGAAAAAAAACTTGTTTACTCCAATCTTTCTATTGGTGCACGAAAAGTATATTCGTACCAATCTGAATTTTTGGATCCTTATTTGCTCCATCGATTTATGTTTGCTGGCAACCTCCCGATAGAAGAGGCTGTCTTTGAGATCGAAGCGGACAAGGGTGTAGAGATCGGATACAAAGTCATCAATGATCCCAACCATGAGATCACTCATACGATCCACACCAAAAAAAGCAAAACCATCTACAAGTGGACGCGAGCACTGGGCAAAGCCATCAAATACGAAAACAATACGCCTGGATTTTTGCATATAGCCCCACACATTGTGGTATATCTCAAAAGTTACAAGGCAAACAAAAATATTGTTTCAGTACTGGGCGATCCCTCACTTTTACACAAGTATTATCAAAATTTTGTCAACAATATCAATAAGGGAGAAGATGAAAATCTAAAAAAGATTGCCGTCGAACTGACTGAACACCTATCTTCCGATGAGGAGAAAATAAAATCCATCTTTTACTGGGTCAAAGACCATATCAAATACGTAGCTTTTGAAAGTGGTTATGAGGGATTTGTACCCCGTGAGGCCAAACTTGTCAACGAACGCAGGTTTGGTGATTGCAAAGATATGTCCAGTATCATCACTACCATGGCCAGATATGCCCACATTCCTCATGTCAATCTTTGTTGGATAGGATCTCGCAATATACCCTACAGCTATCATGAAGTAGCCACTCCAGCAGCAGACGACCACATGATCGCAAGCATCGACATCGGTGGCAAAACGGTATTTTTGGATGCCACGGACAAGGAGAGTCCTTATGGCTTGCCGACAGGATTTATACAAGGCAAAGAAGCGATGATCAATCAAGGCGATACCTTCCGGATAGTGAAGGTACCAGTCGTGGATCCAGCTGACAATCTCAATGAATATAAAGTGCACATATCCACCGACAACAATCTGATCAAAGGCAAAGGTCAGCTGCAATTACTGGGCATAGCCAGGAGCAATTTTCTCAATAACATCGGTGATGTCAGGACGGCCAAGAGGTTTGACGTGATAAAAAATTTGGTCAACATGGGCAATAATAAGTTCAACCTCAAAGACTATAAAGAAAGCAATGTCACCAACAGAGATTTGCCATATGGTGTGGACTTTGACTTTACATTGGACAATTATATGGTTCAGGCAGGCAAAGAGACCTATCTATCACTTATACTCATCAAGCCTTTTGAAGGCAACATCATAGAAAAAGATCGCGAAGCCAAGTATGAGTTTGATTTTTTGACCCAAAATAAAGTGTCTATTACCATGGATATACCTGAAGGGAAAAGTGTTAAAAATCTACCAGAAGATGCTGCTGTGGACAATCGATTGATCAAATATTCTATCACATACCGAAAGCAACCTGGCAAAGTAATCCTGGATATGGATATCAGCAATAAAAATTTATTATTAGACGGCGGAGATTTTGAACTCTGGAATGAATCCATCAAAAAACTCAAAGATAAATACGCAGAAAGTATTATACTCTCATCGAATTAAAATCACTAATATCACCCTCGCAAATCACAGCAATGCATCATACATTCACTACCATCCTGGCTATCATATGCCTTCCACTATTTGTAATATCTCAAAAAAAGGTATTAACATTCGAATTTAAAGACTACACATTTGACGATACCGAAATCATCGTGCCCCCGGGTATGGCCAATGAAAACGAAATAGTCCTTAAGAAAGAAATCAAAATTGAGCTGATCCCCGACAAAAACGATGTGAGGCAATATTACTTACTGCACGAAAAGATACTCATCAATAGTGATGATGCCATCGAAAGAAATAACAGAGTGTATATCCCATTTAGAGTCGATGAACAGTTGCTGACAAATGAGCTCCGGGTCATACTCAAAAACGGTCAGGTCATAGCACTCCAGCCATCAGACATCAAAGAAGAGGTCAATGAAGAAAAAGGGGTAAAATACCATTACTACGCGGTCAATGGACTGCAAAAAGGGGCCATCATAGATAAGATATTTATCATAGAAGAATCTCCAGAGATCAAGGGCAAAACGATCACATTGCAGGGCAATTATCCCATAGTCAATGCTTCAATTGAGTTGATCTATCCAGCACATCTTGATTTCAAATTCAAATCATATAATGGTCTCTCAGATGCGGTGGTAATGGACACAGTTTATGGTGAAGAGAAAGGGAGTATTTTGCTGATAGATACCGACATACTTCCCATCCCTGATGATGAGACCTATGCCAATGATGTGGCACATGCCAAATTTTTTAGATACAAACTTCAGGGGAATAAAGCTTCAGGGGAATTCAATCTCAACAACTACAGGGAGTTTGCAAGCAATGTATATGAAAACCTTCACGTAGAGTTGGATAAAAATGCCGAAAAAAAATTGGAAGAATTTATCAAAGACATCCCTAAAGCAAGTACTGAAGATGAACAGATCCGAAATATAGAACACAAGATCAAAACACAGATATCATACAATAGGTACTTTGATGGTAATGAGACTTTTATAGAAGCGTTGACTACCAAACAATCCAATGAACTGCATCTGCTCCAACTATATATTGCCATCCTCCAAAAATACAATATCGAAAAACAACTCGTCGTGACTTCCAAACGATTTGTCACTTACTTTGATAAAGATTTTGAGTCCATTGAGCAGTTGGCGGATGTGTTGATTTATTTTCCAAAGAGTCGACATTATTTGGAGCCTGCATCTATTGAGTATCGATATCCAATGTTCAACTTCAACTATGCCAACAATTATGGCCTATTCATCCGGGAGAAAGAATTTGGCGGTGCCAAAATGGGTATTGGCGAAGTAGGATGGATAGATATAGCTTCTAGTGTGCAGACCCATGATTATACCGATATTGATATAGACTTGAGCCAGGAACCATCGGATCCTACCATACATACTGTGCACAAGCAATCTGGGTATTCGGCATCCAATTATCAGATCATCAAGGACTATGTACCCAATGACCGGTACGAAGAAATCACTAATGAAATTGCTGAAAATTTTACGCAAAAAGCACCTGTCAAAAAAAAGAATATCATCAATGACGGTAGCGAAAATATTGGGTCAAAACCATTTATCATCGATGTCACTTTTAGCGGAAAAGATCTCGTCCAAAAAGCAGGAGACAACTATCTGTGCAATGTGGGTGTGCTCATAGGAAAGCAAATGGAGCTCTATCAGGTAGAAAAACGAATCTTACCTGTCGAGATATATTATCCTCATTACTATACCAGAAACATCAAAATAAAAATGCCCAAAGATTTTGTCATCAAAAATCCGGAAGTGTTTGATATGAAATACTCCACTGTCATAGACGGCAAGACGAAGGCTTACTGGGAGAGCAGTGCCAAGGTCATCGCTGATGAAATCGTAGTCACCAATACAGAGTATTATGAAGCCATCGAATATCCTTTGAGCGTATTTGAAGATTATAAAAAGGTAGTCAATGCAGCAGCAGATTTCAACAAAATAGTGGTCGTCGTGGGTCCGAAGGAACAGTAATGTACCCGATTAGATCTTGTAACAATAGTGTGTAGGGACAAAAATAGACCAGTCAGCAGACCTTAGCTTTGGTGCTTAATCTTTTCATAAAGCTTCACCATCGATTGCAACAATTCGATAGGGGTAGTCAGGATTTGATAGTGATTTTGGCCAAACATTTGTGGTAGATAATATTTGGCTTGAGCTTCTATGGCCAGAGCATACCCATGGATATTTTTTTCGTGAAGCTCATGGAGTGCCTGTTTGACATCGTTGATACCGTATTTGCCTTCATATTTGTCATAATCATTGGGTTTTCCGTCAGATAGGAGGATGACCCACTTATTTTTGGTATTTCTTTTTTCGAGCAGGGCACCACTGTGTCGCAATGCAGCACCTATCCGTGTATATCCTTCAGGCTGTACGGAGCCAATCATATATTTGCACTTGTCCCACGAATCGTCAAATCCTTTTAAAGTCTGGAAGGTCGAATAATTTCTGGTTTTTGAATAAAAGGCCTGGATAGAAAAATCAACATTATATTCATTCAGTATTTCACCAAACAATATCGAAACTTGTTTTTCGACATCTATGATTCTGTTTCCGTCTGCATATCCGTCCGATGATAGACTGACATCCAGAAGCAACAGCATGGAAATATCTTTTTCGATTTTTCGATCTGAGATATAAATATTTTCGGTAGGTGTGTGACCGGAGTGTACATCTACATACAAATCTGTCAATGCATCGATGTCAAATTCATTGCCCTGTGGTTGTCTTCGGACGGACTGCAACTTGTTGTTAATATTCGTCAGCATCTTTCGCAAGCTGATCAACGTGGTAGCATATTTTTGAATGGTTTCAGTATAATACCCTGGATCTGGTGCAGTCGTAGCAATAGGATATACTTTACAATATTGATTTTTGTATTGGTTTTTAGCATAGTCCCATTCATCATAACTGAAGTGAAAAGAATCCTTTTTCATTTCTGAACTTTCGGACACAGTGGTGTTTTCGATAAAATCAGCATGATAGACCGAATGTGCTGTATCGTCCACCCTGATGGTAAATTTCATATTGAGTTCTTTCAAGGCATCTTCATGGTCTTTGAGCTCATCATCTCCATCAAAATCTCTCCATACATCATCGATTTCTTCAGCGGTATCTACCTTTTCGAAATTGTGGGTCATGACGTAGTCTTCCTGCTGCTTTTTGTCGATTTCAATACTTATGATTTCTTCTACAGCCCTCATTTTAAGCACAGTGAGTTCCTGTTCTTTTTCTTTTTTTTGCGTAAAATGATCAAAATTGGTCAGTTCGGTTTTTTCAGGATCTTCAGCAGCATTGTGCATCCATTTTCCATAGAGCCATGTAAAGTCAACTGGATGATCTGGTGGTGCAGCTTGTTTAATTTGTATAATAAAAGACTGATGATGTTCGAGCATCATAGGAAATTCTTCGAAAAGAGATTTTAGAATATCGGGTGCTTTTTCTAACGATTTTTGCTGAGAAGCAAACAAATTTTGATCTTCGTCCTGTTGCCAATTATATCCTAAACTTCTCTGAGTGCACAAATACAATACCCGATATTTGTAAAATAATTCGTTTTGTGTTTTGGTCGGAAATGATGAAAAAGAAGTAGGTAGAAAAAAGGCATTATTTTTGTACCCACCTTCTCTTTCAGCATGATAAATATGGATGGCATCGCCACTTACTGCTCTTGCGATAAGGGTCAGCCGTTCTTTCAGATCATCGAGATAGACAATTCTATCTTCAGACACCTTTGATTTGTTTTTCTTAAAATAATTTGAAACTCTCGAAAATAAATATTCATCTAATGGCATGGTCAGATCATCAGGTTACATAAATCGGTCAGTGCATCTATGATCTGCAATTCATCAGTCAAGGGCTCCACGATGGCTACTTTTACCGCCAACCTTTTGGGTAGCCCAGTCTTTATCAACTTTGCCGCATCCACCAATAGTCGGGTAGATACCGTTTCTGTCAATCCAAGCTCCGTGAGATTTCTTACTTTGTTGGCTATCGTGACCAATTTTTTTGCATCACTTTCTTCTATACCCGTTTCGCGCATCAGGATATCACTTTCGATCTTAGGTTCCGGATACTTAAATGTCAAAGCGACAAATCGTTGTCTGGTAGAAGGCTTTAATTCTTTAAATCCACGCTGGTATCCAGGATTGAATGATGCTACCAACATAAAATCTTCATGTGCTTTGACTGTTTTGTTCAGCTTGTCGATATACATTTCTCTCCGATGGTCTGTCAGAGAGTGAATGGCTACGATCACATCCGGTCTGGCCTCTGCGATTTCGTCCAGATAGATGATACATCCATCTTTGACAGCTTTAGTCAATGGACCATCCACCCAGAGAGTTTCCGCTCCTTTGATGATATACCTGCCTATCAGATCTGTGGAGGAAGTCTCTTCGTGACAACTTACGGTGATGATTTCTTTACCCAGTTCGAAGGCCATAAACTCTACAAATCTTGACTTTCCAGTACCTGTAGGGCCTTTGATCAATACAGGTATTTTATTTATGAAGGCGTGCTGAAAAACATCTGTTTCTCGTCCTGTTTTCAAATAGAATGGTGCGGTATCTGTAGTGGTTTTGTTTTCTGTCAAAGTAACCATATATTTATTTTAATTTCTGTTCAAGCATCTTTGCTTTAGGAAATAAGATGTTATTTTCTAAATGAATATGAATGTGTAAATCCTGCTCAAATTCATCCAGTTTCGAAAAAAGTGCTTTGTACGTATTGCACGCCCAAATAGGAGGGGTGAATTTATTACTGATTGAAGAAATTTCCTTCAAAATATCTCCTGCAACCTCATGTTCATCCTCCATCATATGGATCGGATGGTCTATACTACCAAAAGGAGGTGTCGGCAACTTTCTGTCATGCCGACCTGCGTCCACCATGGATTTTATAAAAGGAAATAAGATTTGCTCTTCTTTATGCATATGGGAGATGAGTTCTGCAGCCAGTATTTCAATCAATTGATGAATCCTGATTAATTCGGGAGCTTTGTCTCCATGCACTTTTGCAACTTTTTCTCCATATACTTTCAACAAAGAAAGACCTTCTCTGACATATTGATGATGGGTATTGATGATATGATCGCACAAGAAATCCATACTCCAGTTATTGTAGTTTTGTGAAGGAAGGACATTTTCTTCTACGGATTTTAGATCTGCCATTAACTTTTCTATGTCAATGTTTCCTTTTTGACATGCTTTCTGGATGGTCACTCCACCCCCACAACAAAAGTCAATGCCATATTTTTTAAATACGTGCGAATATTTGATATTTTCAGAGACCATATCTCCGATGGTCAAGGTTGCCTGATTGTTCATTTTTTTAGGTATTATGTGTAATTAGAGCTTCATCATTTGGTCTGCCATGTTTTATAAATTCATAGATGTAATAGCATACTCCTGTGGTGAACATGGTAGCACAACATACCAATATGAAAAAATGTACCTGTATCTCGATCTGTACTTCACCGAATTCCAATCCTACTTTTCTTTCCAGATATACCTGAGCGACTCCGGCCACGCCAAATGCAACAGTCATGCCGAGCATACCAATATTTGATAACCAAAATGCCAGAGCCCCTGCTGTGGTCTCATACATCTTTCTACCAGTCATGTTTGGAAGGGTATAACTGATGATGGCAAAAACGATCATGCCATATGCTCCCCAAAATGCCAAGTGTCCGTGCATAGCCGTCACCAATGTACCATGTGTGTACATATTGACTTGAGGCAATGTATGCGCAAGGCCGAGTAATCCCGCCCCCACAAAAGAAGTGATGGCAGCACCAAGTGTCCAGAATAGGGCGATTTTATTAGGATGTTTCTTTTCTCCTTTTCGATACATCGCCATGGCAAATAGAGCCATAGCCAAGAATGCAAGCGGTTCCAGTGCAGAAAAAATTCCACCGATGATCAACCACATTTTTCCAACTCCGATATAATAATAGTGGTGTCCTGTCCCGAGTATTCCAGAGATAAATGTCAGACCTACGATGACGTAGAGCCATTTTTCGATGACTTCTCTATCGACACCAGTGATTTTGATCAGTAGGAAAGCGAGGATTCCACCCATGATCAATTCCCAGACGCCTTCTACCCATAGGTGTACAACCCACCATCTGAAAAACGAATCCATCGTCTGATTGTCAAACCATATCATACCCGGAAGGTATAACAATGCAGCAAATACCAATCCCATAGTTAAAACAAGTGAGGTGGTCGTCCGTTTTTTTCCTTTGTATAGAGTCACTAATATCAATCCGAGGAAGGTTAAGACATTAATAACTACCAAATAATCAAGAGGTCTGGGTATTTCCAGGAATTTTCTGCCTTCCCAGTAGTTAAAGTGGTACCCTATGATCGCTACCACACCCACAAGCGCAAGGGTAATCAACTGAACATATGCCAGTTTTACGCTGACTAGTTCATTTTGGGATTCTTCTGGTATGATATAATAGGCCGCCCCCATGAATCCAGATAGCAACCACACGACGAGTAGATTTGTATGCACTGCCCGAGCAGTATTGAAGGGTATGAAATCATGGAGATTGTCGAAACCCATATGGGCAAAACCCATGATAAACCCATAAATAATCTGTAGTGACAAAAGGAGCATAGACAGCGCAAAAAACCAATATGCTACCTGTTGGGATTTATATTTCATCTTGTTTGTGTTTTAAGTTTGATTAATTTATTTTTTTAAGTTTGGCTTCGGCGGAAATCCATTGAGGTCGATTTCGCCGATCCATTTGAGAAATGCTGTGACATCATTCGCATCTGATTCAGACATCTCATATGCGACCATTTTTCTACCTCTTGGTGCCCACGGTACTTTGCTCATCAGTGCTGCTTTGATATACACCTCTCCTCGTCTTTCATAGACTTTGGTGAGTTCAGGAGCGTAATAGGCACCCTCGCCCAGAATGGTGTGGCAACCCATACAGTTGTTTTGTTCCCATATTTTCTTTCCGTTTATCACCTGAGGGGTCAGGTTTTCTTCGTGTGTGAGTCTGGGTACTTCCTGGCTGAGCGAATGCCACGAAAGCCCTAAGAACACACCGAAAGTGATGATGGTGCCTCCTAAAAAGAAGGTCCTGGCTTGTGATTTTGATAACATGATTTTTCGTTTTTTAAAGAGTGATGATTATAGTCAAGAGAAATTAAGAATATTCATTTGAAGTTTTGAGAAAAATGGATTCGTTGTTTATATATTCTGAAAATTCAGAAATATCTTTATCGTAAATTGTTTCCAGGATTTGGGTTTTTATCTTTAAGTAATCGTCATGAATGGGGCAAGGCTTTAGTGATGAACAAGACTTCAGACCAAGTACACAACTGTTTAAGATACCATATCCGTCTATAGCATACACAATATCCTGAATCTTGATATTTCTTCCCCTATCGACCTGAAACCCACCTTTCAATCCCTGAGAAGAGGTGATTAAACCACTTTTTTTAAGCTGTTGTAATATCTTGGCAGTAAAAGCAATGGGTGAATCTATCGAATCAGCAATTTCATTGATGTTGATCTTTTGATGAAGTTGGCTTTTTGAGTTTAAATATATCATTGCTTTAATAGCGTACTCACATCTCTTACTGAACATATCATGATATTTTTATGCAAAACTAAAATATAATTTTATAAACAGGACTATTTAGTCCGATTTTAGAATATGATATTAATCATATGATTTGGGGGTCGTTAAATCATGCGATTTAAGAGTCTGTATAAAATTGCACCATTTGTCTGCATGCTGCAAATCTCATTTTACACTGTAATATATTTTTAGTTCAAATGATCCATGTCACTCATAACAAATTTAACATTAAGATCAGTAGGATCTAAATTAGAAAAGGCGACTCTTTGGTCGCCTTTCCCTTTTGAGAGCACTCTCTGATATACTTTTAACCCTTATTTCACTATAACCACCTTCTTTACAAACGGATGAATATCTATGAGTCCCTTGATCACATAACTCCCAGGAGCAAGGTGAGATAAGTCAATCGTATTGCCTTTTAGTTCTGGTATATGAAGCATTAACTTCCCATCCAAGCTTCTAATGTTGAGATTTTTAATATCATTAAAGTCTGATTCAATTGAAATTATTCCTGTGGTTGGATTGGGATATACTTTGATGATTTTATCTAACATTTCATCTTTTATAGCTGATGGTAATGCAATAGTGACAGTACCTGCATTGATTTTAAGTGGTACTTCTGCACCATTCACATCAAGAAATTTTGAAACCTTTGGCGTAAGGCTATTTTCTACTTTAAGTGTTGAGTTATTTGGTCCTAAGACTTTAAATTTCAGTCTAAAAGCCATACTATTATCGGCCAAAGTGGTACCGGATCCAAAATTGTCAGTCTCCCAAATAAAGCCTAACTTCCCTTGTGCTAATTGGGTCTGATCAAAAATAGTATTCCCAGGTAGACCGATATCTGATCCTGACGGTAAGTTTGCTAATTCAAGCTTATCTGTAGGCCACTGTATCGAAAACTGCATCACTGCTCCACTAATGAAGTTTTTACTTTTCATCTCCAAAGTTACGGTACTGCCAGATACTGCAACCAAACTACCTGCCGTTAATTCTACATCTGCGACATTTCGATTTTGGACATTTGCTGCGGTTACAGATATTAAAC
>JBATLS010000309.1:0-4715 GCA_049289435.1 Saprospiraceae bacterium
CAAGATGTGCCGCTCAGCCGTAACCTATAGCCGCCATCCCGACCAGTGGGGATCGTATATGGAGATGCTGCACCTGTTACTGTCGTCCAGGTGCCATTGTCTTGAAGCTGTAGATGTATCAGGTATCCTCCAGTACAATTGGTGGCTGACCATGTAAATGTGCAAGAGCTGCTATTGTAATTGAGTACTGGCGCAGGACAGCTACATGATGCACAATTGGCATGGATTGGTGTGGAGTAGATATCCGGACAACTATCAGATTTTACCCTTACTCTATAAAGACCCGCTTTTCCTGTGGGTATTTGGTATGGAGATAAAGCACCTGTCACTGTTGTCCATGTATTGCCATCGAGCTTTTGGAGATGGGTGCTAAACTGTGCGCAAGTAGATGATAGCCAACTTATAGAACAAAGGGTACTGTCATATATCATGTTGGGTATGTCACATTTACAAACACTTGTGATCGCTCTCACCGTCGCAGAAAATTGGTCTGGGCAACCGTCTTTTTTCGCAATGATCCTATAGTCTCCACTTTTGTTGACAGGAATATGATATACTGCATTACTTGTAGTAAGATTGCCCCATTGAGTCGAACCCACACTTTTGTATTGCAGCGTGAAAATATACCCCATACATGGCGTGTTCCAAAGTATTTGATTTGCCTGACTATTGTACGTAATGGAAATAGATGTACAGATGCAATTGGTCAGATCACATACAGATGATAAAGCACTTCCGTATTTAGTATCACAAATAGGGTTTGCAAATTTCAACCTTTTGCTATAGGCATCTTTGGAGACATACGGGGGCGAAACCCCAGGCAAGTCTGTCCAAATACCATTGATCTCGGATTGCAAAATCAGGTTTGGCTTAGGTATCCAAGACCAAACACACTGGTTTGCACTTAGTAGCGGAAGGGGATCGGCGCTACAGGATGTGCATCCATCCACTATATTTGATTCCAAGCCATCGGTGACCAACTTGTATTGCCCGGCTTTTGCATGGACACTGTATATCCCATCTTGCCCTATATGAAATGAATCCACTTTAGTCCAAGCTGCCATGCTGTCTCCCCTGAAATATAGCGACGTATTGACACATGGATGCCAGACCACTTCACAAATCAAAGGATCTATTTCCAACCTCGATCCACATGCATATCCACAATCGGAACCTCCTGCTGTAAATTCTGCCGAGTATCGAGGAGGACAATCGTTGGAAAAAATGGCAAGCCTATATGTATGCAACTTCATACCAAGCTGGTAGGGAGATGCTGACCCGACGTCATACCAAGTGTTATTCACGAGCTTTTGAATGACTGTGGTTTGTCCAAATATTTTAGAAGCTTCCCAAGTGAGTTCGCAGCCAGATACAGTAAGAGACGGCGTCGCTGTTGGGCATCCACAAGTGGTCGATACCATGTTTGAAATATTGACTACAGAGCACAAATCCGATTGAAAAACTACCCTATATGATCCGTCTCCTCCAAGTGGAATTTCATATTGTTGAAATCCAATGAGCATATCCTGCCACTCACTTCCTACCAGTTTTTGCAATCTGGATATTTCATTAACAGAAGGACTGTTCCAGTACAAAACGCAATTTGCATCGTCATAGACCAAATAGGGGTTACTGACATCACACGCACAATTGGTCTGAATGACATTGGATATCTGGACTTCACTACAGCCTTGTTTTGATGATAGCAATCTGTATTCCCCATCTTGTCCTGAAGGGATAACATACGGCGAAGATGCATTGACCACTGCTTGCCAGACATCATTCATTTTATGTTGCAAAGTCGATGTAAATCCATTGGATGCTGTTGTATCCCATGACAATGTACAGGTGCTATCATAGTAAGTTAAAACTGGCATAGAGTGCGTACAAACTGTGCACGAAGCTTCTACCACATTGGAGTACGCTGGCGGACACGTGGCTTTGGAGTATTGTATCCGATATGATCCTTGATTATTTTCACCCAGTATATATGGTGAGGTAGCACCTGCTACATTAGTCCATACGCCATTGGATTGGTATTGGAGGGAGGCAGTATTACAAATTGAATCAAGCCAAGAGAAACTACAATCTTCTATTGAAAAATGTAAATCTAACAATGGACAATCACAATTGCAATTTACATAAATGCTGTCAGAAACTATGTCAGGACATCCATTTTTTGAATTGACGATACGTAAAGTAGTATCATCGATTAAGCTAGATAGTGCTAAGTATTTTTTGGTTTCAAGATTATTAAAGCCAGTATTGATCCAATTTTGTTCATATAGCCTTTGTAATGAAGTAGTATATCCCGATGGAATAGTATCCCAAAGTATGGAACAAGAATCTTTGACAAATGATAAATTTGATTTTAGGGTATCACAAGGTAGGTCAATTATTTCGACAAAAGTACATGAATCGATGACATTATCTAATGGGTTTGCAGAATATATGACTATTTCTTTGTACCTGCCATGATAAGCAACCTCTTCATTTCCCTTAGTAGCTATACCATGCACCGTTTCGTCTCTGTAGTTCTGAATTGATTGAGAACTCAAAATGTTTCCTACTTTGTCAAAAGTGATAAAAATGACATTATTGAATTCATCTGAATCGTAAGATAAACCACTGACTGATACTAATCCATTGAATTCACCTACAGCAAGAATGTAACCATTTTTTAAGGTTTTAATGTCTTTAATGGTGATACCTTGATGAACATTTTTAGAAATACTTTCAGTAGTAGTGGCAAATATTAGTGTACTGTTACCTTCAAGTGCTACTGTTGTTATACCACTTTGGTGAATAAGTTTGTATGGTACATCCCGCAAAGGTAACACGGTGGAAGTACCTCTTTCACCAACTTTGTTGATCGGCACTGATATGTATTTATGTAGAGTGGAGTCGTATGCAATTATGTTATAGTCACCAGTGTTGCCATCAGACATTGTTTTTACATCTAGATTTGGAAGGTCTTTTGTCCAATAAATAGTACCTAAAGAATCTATTTTCTGGTATTTCAATTTACCTGTATGGTCTGAACCTAATATGAAATGATTTTTAGATTCGTCAACTCTAAGGTATTCAACTTTTTCAAACGGTACGTAAATTTCACTATACAATGGCAATTCTGATAAATCACCCACCCCTTGATAAATTGCGCTATTAATTTTCAATCCAAGACTATCTACTATTGGAGCAAAGATTACAAATTTATTGACTTTATTATCTAAAACTATATTAATAAAATCGTCGTTACAATTTCCTTTAAATCTATTGGTATCATTATCATTGTCGCGCAAATTTGAAACAATAACTCTAAAATATAACTTGGCACACGAATTTGGAAATTCGATTTGAAATAATGCGTCTTGAGTAATTGGTAATCCTCCATTCAATTGTACATCGATTTCATTAAACCCAGGTACAATATCAAGATCATACTCATGATTATATTGAGGTGTTCCATTTATTTTTAGACTTAACTTTGCTTTCACCGCTATTAATGATTGTAATTTAATAGAAATGTGTGAATTTGAGAAAGACATAGGGTTAGGACTAACAGTAAATTTAGTTGGACATTTGAAGTCGCATGTTTCAACACTATATTGAACATTTTCAATAATAAAATTGCAAGTAATACAGTCACCATTTGTGCTTTCCCCATAATATTCGGAAGCCGTCGGCTCAAGGACTTCCTGTTTTCGACATTCCCAAGGTAATAAGATTTGTCCTCCAAATAGGCAAGGAAAATCTTTATTATTAGGTATAAATTGTAGCTTCTTAAAATTACTGTTTGGAAATAATATTGGGTCAGAATTACACCCACCTGAATTTGAGATCAATCCTACTACCTTACCATTATCTCCTTCCATGAGATCTTCTAAGCACCAGCTACCTTCATTAAAATTATAAATTATTTCTTTCACGCAGCCTGTTGCAGATATGATGATCACCTTATATTCGCCAGGGAGTTTTGGCTTAAAATATCTAGCACCTTGGTAGATCTTACAATCCTTAACTCCAGTTTCCGGCCCCTCAGGCCATACAATAGTAAAACTGCCTCCTGCATTACAATTTACTGCAAGTTTAAGCTTACTACACTCTGACTCAAGGAACTTATCGCATTCATCCCAACACTTGTTATACTGCAAAATTTCTGGAAATTCCGTACAATTACTACACCCTAACAATATTGATTTTGTTGCTTTATGACCACAATTATCATAAGCTTCAAAAGTGTAATACCCATCCTTTCTAAATTTTAAAACACTATTATTGCTAACAATCTCGCCATTTAATATCCATCTGGTCAAGATCGGTTCTATTCCTCCGGATACAGTTCCTGTTGCTTCTCCCGTTTGCGTAGCATTACATGCTTTTAAAAATTTAAGAGGAATATCCACAGATATTGAACTTGTGACTTGTCCATTAATCGACACATTTAATATGCTTTCACACCCAGTTGAGATTTCTATAGCCTTAATATTGATAGTTCCAGGACCTTGAGTAGGAATGAAGATCATTTGATTGGCCTTGGCAGTTCCTTTAAATCCATTTGAACATTGATAAAAAATCAATCCTTTGCCATTTTGAGCTTTTAACATTATATTACCATTCAAGCATGGACTATTTTGCAAAGAAATATTAAAATCATTATTAGAACATATACTATTTTGATTAACGTAAAATGTGAATTTTTCACTATAACATCC
>JBATLS010000310.1:0-9983 GCA_049289435.1 Saprospiraceae bacterium
AGTTATGGCTTCTGACGATATGAGTTGGCATTTTGAAGAATTTAAAAACTTGATTGCCCTTTCACTTGTTAAGAAATGATTGATTTTGGTGCAGTTAATATTCAAAATCATAAAATTATCAGATTCCATTTTTTTTAAAATTAAATAGAATGTCAGTGACTATTTACTACATTTGACATCTCTATTATAATCAAAAGAATTTAAATTGAGAAAAATATTAATTTTAATACGTTCAAAATCAAACGATTAAAAATTAAAATTTTGGCAATTTAATTTACTTTAAGTATAGGTTCGAAATAGATTAAAAATACGAACTTTGAATATCGAAAATTTTATGAATAGCCAGGACATCACTTAGTAACCTCAGTAGTTGTAATTGCAGCTCATGTTGTTTGAAAAAATAGTTCAAATTGAGAGTTTTTTGAGCTGCATTTTTTATATATTTGAGCTTTAATTATATAAATGAATAAAAGAACGCTAATAATTGAAGCATTGAAGGAGTTACATTTGGCTTCTTCTGCGCAGTTAAGTAATAGATTGGCTACTCACTTTAGTTTGGCCACTTTAAAGCGGAACTTAGCTGTTTTAGTTTCCGAAAATATCATAGAAATAACGGGTAAAGGCAAGGCTTCAAAATACAGCATTCATCCTTATTATGACGTTTTTATGCCGATAGATGTAGCTGAATACTACTTGCAAGAAATTGATGATAGAAAAATAAAAAAACAATTTAATTGGAATTTGCTCACTACAATTTTGCCATCGTTGTCTCTTTTCACTAGCGAAGAAAGTAAGGTTTTGGAGGAATATCAAGAATTATTTAAAAAAAATATTAGTGGACTTACTGCGGCTGAATATAATAAAGAGATAGAACGATTGGCTATAGATTTGAGTTGGAAGTCCTCTCAGATAGAAGGGAATACCTACAGTTTGTTAGAAACAGAAATACTATTAAAGGACAAACTTACTGCCCAGGGCAAAACTAAAGACGAAGCGACAATGTTGCTCAACCACAAGGAAGCCATGGATTTTTTGCTCGAAAACAAAAAGTATGTAACGCCTTTAAGCACCTCCAAAATAGAAGATATACACAGTTTGCTAATAAAAGAATTGGAAGTAGCTAGAAATATTCGAAAACGAAAAGTAGGCATATCGGGAACCAACTATCAGCCTCTGGATAATGATTTTCAAATAATGGAAGCCCTGGATACTGCTTGTAACTTGGTAAATAGCAAAGCAAACGTATTTGAAAAAGCATTGTTAATATTATTGCTTATTTCTTATATACAACCGTTTGTGGATGGCAATAAGAGGACTGCCCGTATAGTTTGTAATGCATTATTATTGGACAATGGATTTTGCCCACTTTCGTTTAGGACAGTCGATGCATTGCACTACAAGAAAGCAATTTTGTTGTTTTATGAACAAAATAATATAAGTGCTTTTAAAAAAATATTTATGGAGCAATACGCCTTTGCTGTAGAAACGTATTTTTAAACCCATGATCGGCGACGCCTGTTATAGTTTGTTGTTATCTTTTTATCTCCAAAATCTACCATTTAGCCTAAATGAAAGCAGTCTCTGATCGTCATTAGGTAGGATCAGGTCAATGTGCTCCGTGGTTCACAAATCAGTCTCCATAAAGTCCGATTCTATTCTATTTTTAAAAATGTCTCATGTCTGTTACAGCATTCTTATTCCATTGATTCGATATTTGCTTTGGAATTATTCCTGTGATTTGAGCCAGATGGATTCCTATGGAGTTAGGTTGTTTCTTTGGCTTAGTAATCATTATTGACAGATTGGGAGATTTACTGTATCTTTGTTAGTTATGGCTTCTGACGATATGAGTTGGCATTTTGAAGAATTTAAAAACTTGATTGCCTTTTTAGTTGTTAAGACATGATTGATTATGGTGCAGTTAATATTCAAAATCATGAAAATATCAGATTCCATTCTTTTTAAAATTAAATAGAATGTCAGTGACTAATTACTAAATTTGACATCTCCATATAGTCAAAAGAAATTAAATTGTGAAAAATATAAATTTAATAGATTCATAATCAAAAGATTAAAATTGAAATTTGTGCAATTTAATTTACATTATGTATAAAACACTTCAATAATAAAAAACAAACAATGTATAAAATTAATGTAAAAGTAAACAATGTAGAAACCATAGATGCACTTCCTAACAATTGGACATCTGAGGATTTCAAAGCCATTCTAGAGTTGTATGGTATGGATACCAACGGAATTAGAAGTGATGAGTTGATGGAATTTACCTATATGACCATCGCTGATCATGAGTTGCCATTTAGTGCTGAATTGATTCTAAAATATGTGATGGGTGATATCCTCAATGATGGTCAATATCAAAATATAGCCCACGAAATGGCAGACGACAGAGTATGGGAAGAGTATCCTGAGATATCGCTACATAAATATCTTTTTGGAGTAAACCAATTGCTATATAGAGCGTACAATGGCAAAGTCCCGCACGGAGAAGCCATGACCCTGTCATTGACTTTGTCATGTGATGTTGATGAAGTCAACCAACTGATCCAGGCCAACAATCCTGATGTCATCCTCAGGTGCATCATGGGTGGGATGGACGAGCACGCCATCATGCAGCGACTATATGCCAGTCAGCTTGGCGACTATCTGACAGATGCAGCAGGCATCTTGTGGGAGATAGAGAGCAACCATGTCAGTGATACACACACCGATATAAAGATCATCAGTTCGAAGTATTGGCTGGATGATTTTATCGCCACAGGCACTTATGATATTGAGATCAAAGATTTGGAAATGTACCAGGAGAAAATAGAAGAGTAAAAATGGATGAAGATAATAACATAAAACCAAGATGGTACTTTTCGAAAATCATGTTGCTGTTGTATCTTTTGCTTGCAGCTGCGATATGGGTATATTGGTACAATGAGTTTAGACTGCCTTCGCTGGCTGATGATGATGCAGCGAATTCAGTTATTGACCCTGTGTCTATAGACACTACTTGGTCCAACAGACTGATCAAATTGGACAATACGACTACTCAGGTTGATACTACCCAACCAGACACCACCATACAGACCGACTCAGTAAGAGATATGATGGTTGATGGGAGGACGAATTTGGTGGATACTCTGACTCATATTGACATAGATATCACACAAAAAGTACCACCTCTCAAAATTCCTACAGTCTCAGGGGGAACTCTTTTTGATAAATTATTATTGAGGAATACCAGCAACAAAAACGACATTGATTTCATTCAAAATTTAGCCATAAGAAAAGAGTTTTCTATCAAAAGTTTGGTTCAAATACTATCTATTACAAGTAAAGAGGTCTTATTGAATGGTTCGTCAGATGATAAGTCTGAAATATTGGAAACTATCCTGTCGTCTTCGCCAATAAAGAGTATCACCATATTGAATTATGATCAACAAGTGGTTTACACATCTGATCACAAGGCAAAATATGCCACTCTGAAAGATTCAATACCCAATACCCAATACGAAACAAAAATTAGCATCCTGAGAAATGAAAACAGTGATGTATTAACTATTCCCATATTTCACACTTATGGACTGCTAGGTGTAATGAAATTAGATATTGTAAGGGCAACCCAGTATAAATAATGAAGGGTATGTCTAAGAGTATGTTTAAAATTCCATCATTTGTCTGCAAGTGGCAAATTTCATTTTATACTGCGTTATATTTTTCGTTGTAACTACCAGTTACGACTGCAAAATATACCTTGTCTAATATTAAATTTGCTCGCTTTCGCTCAAACATGAAAATTTAAACATACTCAAAGATCACCATTAAAGAATCGTAAAAATAGTATATGTCAAAATGCGAAGGTATATTGCAGTCAGAAAGCCTCGATCTTCGAGCCGTTACTGACGATGATACCTTGATGGGGCATATCTATCTACTCACAGTGACCAGCGTTTTCCATTTTGGATGATAGATATGAGCTTAAGGAATATATTAATACGTCGATATTATTAAAAAATGAAAAATATACCATCCAAACTTTGACATCAGAAGACATCGACGAAAAAATAAAGTTAGTCCCGTATTGAATTGATTTTCTTTTTTTAACAAAAATATGATTCTGCAGCCATGGCAAAAAAAACCTTTGGAACTTTAGCGGGAGTTTTTACCCCTACTACTTTGACGATATTGGGAGTGATCATGTATATCCGGCAACCATGGGTAGTGGGCAATGCTGGAGTGATAGGTGCTTTGGTCATAGTATTATTGTCGGTCACCATCACTTTTACTACTGCTCTGAGTCTGTCATCTATCACTACCAATGTTAGGATAGGGAGCGGTGGCGCTTTTAGTTTGATTGCACAGTCACTGGGCCTGGAAATCGGTGGAGCCATTGGTATTCCTTTTTATTTTGCACAGTCGATTGCCGTTGCCATGTACATTTTTGGTTTTAGGGAGGGTTTGCAGACGATAGTGCCGGAGGTAAGTCCACTTATTTTGGATTTTGGCATTTTTGGATTGGTGATGTTGATTGCATTTATCAGCACCAGTTTCGCTTTCAAGATCCAGTACGTCATACTTGGTATCATCGTTTTATCACTGGTATCTATTTATGGTTCACTATTCGTACACGATCTGAATTATGATTTCGAATGGTTGGGTACTTATCCAGGGTCTGTTGAAAATAATTTTTCAGGGTCATCATTTTGGATCGTATTTGCGGTATTCTTTCCTGCTGTGACAGGGGTGATGGCAGGAGCCAATATGTCGGGAGATTTGACCAATCCCCGGAGGAGTATTCCGGTAGGTACCATTTCGTCAGTCCTCCTCACCACTGTCATTTATATCAGTTTGATATTTGTGGCTGCAGTCATAGCAACTCCAGATGAATTGGCCCAAAATTATAATGTTTTTATAGATAAAGCGGTCTTTGGGCCTATTGTTTTGGCTGGACTACTGGGTGCCACATTATCATCAGCTTTAGGATCATTTGTAGGTGCTCCGAGGATCTTACTGGCCTTGGGAGAAAAAAATATATTGCCCAAGAGTAAGCAATTGGCACAACTGTCAAAACGCGGCGAACCGGTCAATGCTATGTTGGTCACAGCCATAATCGTATTGTTTGGGATCTCACTAAGGGATCTCAACACGATCGCACCATTGCTCACGATGTTTTTTATGATCACCTACGCGATGGTCAATGTTGTAGCCCTCGTCGAGCAATCTCTCGGCTTGCCCAGTTACAGACCCACTTTAAAGATTTCATTGTTTATACCTGCTATTGGGGCTTTTGGTTCCATAGCCATCATGTTTATCATGAATGCCGTAGTGGCTATGTTTTCTTTGATTTTCATAGTATTGTTTTATTTTTATCTGGTCAGAATGAATATTAAGTCTGCGGCAGGTGACTCCAGGAGCGGGCTTTTTACTGCTTTGGCAGAATGGGCCACCAAAAAGACCAACAATTTGCGACTCGAGCGTGAAGTAAGATCATGGCGGCCCGATCTTTTGATTCCGCTAACTGCACCCAAGGAGCTTCGGAGCTCATTTAGATTGATCCACTCTATCATCTATCCCAAGGGATCGTTAAAATTGCTCTGCTTGCGCAATGACAATGTGGATGATCAAAAGGATATGGAAAGTTTTCTGAAGAATGCTGTTGGAAAATTTAAGGAAGATAATTTATCGGTCTCTTACTCGATCATTGATAATCTGGATTTTAACAATACGGTCAATGTAAGTATGCAGTCACTCAACGCCGCTTTTTTCAAACCCAATATAGTATTTGCCAGTATAGATCCATCGACTTCCAATTTTTCTTATTACGATCAGTTGATTCTGGATACCAAAAAAAATAGTTTTGGTACCATCTTATATATTCCATTTTCTACTGCAAGCCTGGCCATCGAAAAGAGCATCAATCTTTGGATGACCAACATACCAGCTAACTGGAAAGAGACATTTGATGTGGACAATAATAACTTATCCACCTTGATTTCACTATTGATATGTCGAAACTGGAAAGGAAGCATCGATGTCCATATACTCAACAATGATGAGACATTGTCATTTAATGAAAATGATATATACGACCTGAAAACAATGGTAAGATTTTCTACCAATACTACTTTCCATATTCATCAGGGAGATTTGCTGCACCATGTCATCAAGGAAAGAAATACAGACTTAAACGTATTCAGTATCGAAGCGAGTATGAAGATTCAAGATATGGTAGCAATTGTAAATAATGCTCGAATATCTGCAGTGTTTTGTGCAGATTCAAAATTTGAAAATGTATTGGTTTGACCCATCGGTGCGTGGTACGCTATCTTTGGATATCAATATATTGGTAAAATTTGACCAAAAAAATTACCGTCACATGTGGCTTTAAGAATGCAGCAACGTCTTAATGTATGAAGGTTTTTGGGTCAATGTATGAAGTTGACATATCTACCTATCATATCTATCATGATGCAAAAGAGGAGTATGGCTATTGATAGCAAATGGATGGTCATCAAGTGCAGTGACAGAAAGGCTTTTTATCGGCTCGGCATCTGCAGAGAAGTGCACATAATATTAAATATAGTTGCATCGGCGGCTTAAATTCAGGTTTTGTTCTTTATTGGACTTATTAAATTGTGAGAAAGTCAGGACTAGAAAATTTGCTTAAGAGTAAATTTTCTACGTCCTGCAATTTGAAGTTTTTTGATTTTGTAAATGATATATTATAATTTATTCAATATATAAATTATTGTGAATGTCATTTAGTGAAGAGATTTTTATCGTTTTTTACCCATCCCTGCCCGCTTCGGAGCAGGCGGGCCTGCCAGTTTCGCAGCAGGCGAGCCTGCCCTACTTGCAGCAGCTACTGTTTACACACAAATATACATCAATCGATCAACTTAAATTTTGGATGAAATTTTAGAAATAAGTGCTTGTTTTTAGCATTTTTACTCATCCCTGCCCGCTTCGGAGCAGGGGGTCTGCCCGCTTCGCAGCAGGGCTCTCTTGGAAGTGTAGGACTTCATAAAGTTGCGTTACCTAATCGACATTGAAACTTTAGTTCTAATCTTCAGTCGCCAACCTCCAAGGCGGCTTTTTCCTGTTTATGCCTGGCTGGTATAAAATGATCAGATGATTATCTATGTCCCTCAATCTGGCTTCACGCCATAGCCAAGGCTGATCTGTTGGCATTTCGTCAAATACCAATCCCAAAGCCATCAATTTTGTAACATCTTTATCCAGATATTCGGACTCAAAGTAAATAATTATAGGGTTGATTGGTTGGACGACAGTATCAGCTTTGTGTAAAGAAAAGGTAGTATCCCCAGCCATACATTCAAATCTTGCATACTTGGGAAGTGCTCTGACGATCAGTTTCAATCCTAGTTTTTTATAGAATTCTATCGATTCTTCTACATTTTGTACCGGTATGGTGATTTGATTTAGATTAAGCTTCATCTGCAATATCATTCATTTAATCCCGCTATAAATCTGGTTACTGCATCAGGAATGTCGACTGCGATATCAAGCGCTCTGATAAATGCACTGCCTACTATAGCACCATGACTGTACTGGTTTGCAATATCTCTGGTAGCTTTGTCATGAATACCAAATCCAATCAATGTAGGACTTTGAAGCCCCATCGTTTTTATAGTAGTGAAATATTTTTTTTGATCTTCGGTAATGCCTCCTTTTTTGCCAGTAATGGATGATTGTGACACGATATACAAAAATCCGGAACTCAGCTGGTCTGCTTGGCGAACTCGTTCTGGACTAGTCATTGGAGTTACCAAAAAACATATTTCCATTTTATATTTCTCAAACAATTGAAGATAATCACGACTATAAATATCCATAGGAAGATCTGGTATGATCAGGCCTTGTACTCCAGATTCGTGCGCATCTATGACAAATTTATCCACGCCATACTGTAGCATTTGATTGTAATACCCCATGATGATGATGGGTATTTTGGCCGTTTTTCTGACTTGTGATACTTGACTAAAGAGATTTTTTATAGTCTGGCCATTCGCGAGTGCTTTTTCACTACTCTGCTGGATCGTCGGACCATCCGCCAAAGGATCAGAGTACGGCATACCCAATTCTATCAGGTCAACCCCCGCTTTTTCAAGTGCTTCTATAATGGGGACTACACTATCTAAAGTAGGATGCCCAGCAGTAAAATACACATTAAGTACACTATTGCCCTTTTCTATAATGGTTTGTCGAATGGATTTCATCTTTATATTTTTGTTTGTTGAACTTTAATTTCACCAGGTGTCAAAGGCTTATGTTATGTTCTTCAATGTATTTTAAATAGGTATTGAGGTCTTTGTCTCCTCGCCCTGATAAACAAACGATGACATTATCACCTGGGTTGAGATCCAATCTATCCAGAATAGCTAATGCATGTGCCGTTTCAAGTGCAGGTATGATTCCTTCTTGTCGTGAGAGTTCTATGACGGCTTGCATAGCTTCATCATCCGTTGCAGCATGAACTATAGCTCGTCCGGATGTGATCAGATGCGCGTGCATTGGCCCAATACCAGGATAGTCTAAGCCCGCAGATAAAGAATATGGTTCAATGATCTGTCCATCAGCAGTTTGCATCAAGAGTGTCATGCATCCATGAATGATTCCTTTAGTACCCAAGATGCTGGTAGCAGCAGAGTGGCCCGAATCGACACCTTTGCCAGCCGCTTCCGCCAATATAAGCTTTACCCTATCATCATGTAAAAAATGGTAGAATGCTCCAGCCGCATTGCTTCCTCCGCCTACGCAAGCTACTACATAATCAGGATGGTCTTTTCCTGTTTTATCTCTCAGCTGTTTTTGGGTCTCTTCGCTAATTACAGATTGAAATCTAGTCACCATATCCGGGTAAGGATGTGGACCTATGGCCGAACCAATGATATAATGTGTCGTTTCAGCATGATTGATCCAATCTCGAATGGCTTCATTGGTAGCATCTTTTAGTGTTTTACTACCACTCTCTGCAGGGACGACTTTTGCTCCCAGCATTTGCATACGGGCGACATTGGGTGCTTGTCTTTCGATATCAACGGCACCCATATATACAATACACTCGAGACCCATCAAGGCACAAACGGTTGCAGTAGCTACGCCATGTTGCCCTGCACCTGTTTCAGCAATGATTCGCTTTTTACCCAATTTGTTGGCCAATAATATTTGTCCTATCGTATTGTTGATTTTATGGGCACCGGTATGGTTGAGGTCTTCACGCTTCAGGTATATGTTTGCTCCAAGTTTTGATGACAAATTTTTGGCAAGATAAAGTGGGGATGGTCGTCCCACATAATCTCTAAGCAGCATATCGAATTGCTCCTGAAACTCAGGCTCAGCGATGATCTCCAGATATTTTGATCTCAACTCTTCGACATTGGCGTATAGCATCTCTGGGATGTAAGCACCACCATACTCACCATAGTGACCTGTTTCAGATACGTGATATGACATTGTATTGGACATAATGGATTATTTAGATTTGGGGAAATTTGTTGTGATATTTTGGAGATATTGAATTTCTTTTAAGGTACTCTCAATTATAAATTCAAAATTCGAATTCACTTCTTTGTTTGTGAATCTAATTATTTTAATTCCATATTTAATAATATCTTCTTCTCTATTTGAATCGGCTTCAGAGCTATATTTATGATTAATTCCATCAATTTCAATAACAAGTTTGATTGAATGACAATAAAAATCTACTACATAAAACATTATTGGATGTTGCCTTCTGAATTTTAAACCAGATGGCTTTGTTTTTAAATAATTCCAAACTTTTAATTCTTCTACAGTCATATTTCGTCTTAATGAAGCTGCCCTTTCAAAAATATTTGGCTTAGCTCCATAAAACATATCAGTTGTTAGATCAGAATCATTTTCTTCTGAAATAAAGTTTTGACTCTTTTTTGTATTATCTAAAAGTATTTCTTTGGCCAATAGCTCTTCTTTAC
>JBATLS010000311.1:0-4933 GCA_049289435.1 Saprospiraceae bacterium
ATGTGTAGGTGCATAGATCATATTCAAATTACGAATTGACAATAATATTAAATGAGATACTTTCTTTCACAGACACTTTGACGAACCCCAAAATCTTGACTCCAACGTTAAAAGTTAATAAAGTCAAAAGAAATTAAATGGCGAAAATTTTAATTTTTACAGTGCATAATACTTATATTCATAGCATCGTTAGTTCGCTTCCATTTCGATAAGAAAAAAAAATATCCATCAAAGTTTTTTATTTTGAGTGAAAATTGCAACTTTTCAAATCCTAATTCTATGTTAAAATTTGTTTAGCATCATTATTATTTCATTAACATTTTTTCCTTTGTAAAATATTACTACTTTTGAAATCTTTTTTAAAAGCAATCTTTTTTCATAAAATTGAAACAATTCAGATGTGTAAGAATCTTTTCCAGACATTCACGTTTTTAGCTTTACTTGTTTTGAGCAATACTATAACAGCACAAAACAGCGATAGTCCCAAGCCCATCAGCAACACTTATTATCTTCAAAATTGCTTTGTGGTCAAGCAGCCTGGTACCATACTATCTGGCCAAAGTGTGATCATCCGTGATGGATTTGTCATTGATGTGGGGCCGGGACTAAATATTCCTTTTGATGCTCAGGTCATTAAAACGGATTCGATGTATGTGTACGCAGGATTTATTGATGGTTATTCCAATACCGGAATAGCCAAACCCGAAAATAGAGAAAGGCCAAAAATTACCGACCCTGGCAATCCTCCCAATGATGTCGCAGGTATCACCCCTCAAGTCGAAGCCACTGATCTCTTTAAGTCATCTGACAAATCTGTTGGAGATATGAGGTCGTCGGGTTTTGGCATCTCCCATGTATCTCCAAGAGGACTTATGCTGCCTGGCAAGAGTGCCCTTTACCTGCTAAGTGATGGAAGTAACGATAAACTACTCTTGAAATCCAGTGAAAATCAAAATTTTCAATTGGAAGCTAACAGAGGTTCTTACCCTGCTACTACAATCGCTGTGATGGCCAAATTTAGAGATTTGTACAAAAACGCTGCAATAGCTGGTAGCCACGTAGATAAATACACCTTAAACCCCGCTGGGCTATCCAGACCTGATTACAGTAAAGAGCTCATGGCTTTATACCCGGTCACCAACAAAAAGACGCCGTTATATTTTGTAGCGCGCAATACCAAAGACGTCCATAAGGCATTATCTCTCAAGGACGAGTTAGGATTTGATCTGGTATTGACCGAAGTCAAGCAAGGGTGGCATTATATGGATAGGATTAAAAAGGGTAATGTGCCGATATTTTTATCATTGGAATTGCCTGATGAAGACAAAAAAGATGATAAATCAGGAGAAAAGAAAGATTCTACCCTTAGTAAAGATGTAAAAAAAGTAGAAAAGAAAGATTCAACCCTAAGTAAAGATGTAAAAAAAGTAGAGAATAAAGAAGTCGATCCAGCCAAAGATGCATTTGATAAAAAGAAAGAAATGTCTGTCAAAGAATATCTGTCTCAGGCAGCTACGTTTGAAAAAAATGGAATCAAATTTGGATTTTCATTTTTAAGTGTAAAGCCCTCAGATATCAAAAAGAACGTCAGGAGACTGATAGAAAATGGCTTATCCGAAAATACTGCTCTTGCAGCACTGACCACCCATCCAGCCCAGATGTTGGGTATATCACAGATGGCCGGGACGGTCGAAAAGGGTAAAATAGCCAATCTGGTCATCACCGATAAGTCATATTTTGATGAAAAATCAAGCATCAAATATGTATTTGTAGATGGTAAAAAATTCGACTATAGCGAAAAACCCAAAAAAGCGGATGCAAAATCATCAGAGGAAGGTAAAATGAATATCAAAAAAGTGAGTGGAGAATATAAAATCACCGTCAAAGATGATTCATCACCCAACGAAGAAGACACTGCCAATAATGTAAGTGTTAATGGCAATAACATTACTTTTTATATCAACGCAAATATGGGTCAACCTGTTAAAATAGATTTTGATCTCAAATTTGAAGATAAAAAGTATTCCGGATCTGTCTCCGTTGGACAGTTTGGCTCTTTCCCAATCAAAGGAGATTATGAAGGAGAACCTAAATCATTTTAATATTAGAAATCGAGAAAAAAGTAAACACATGAAATTCAATAATATAAAAAAATATATCTTCCTTATTGTCGCCGTTTTACCGTCATTTGTTTTGGGTCAAAACGTATTGATCAAAAATGGAACCATACTGACAGTGACGGAAGGAAATAAAGAAAAAACGGATATCCTTGTAGTCAATGGTAAAATTTCCAAAATAGATAAAAATATCACCCCCCCAGCCGGTAGTAGTGTCATAGATGCTACAGGTCTATACGTGATGCCAGGTATCATCGATGCGCACTCTCACATAGCTCTGGAAGTGGTCAATGAAGCCACTAATCCTGTCACTGCTGAAGTCAATGTAGGGGATGCACTGGATCCGCTGGATGTTTCTATTTACAGAGCTTTGGCAGGCGGAGTGACTGCTACCCATGCTATGCACGGATCAGCCAATGCAGTGGGTGGACAATGTGAAACCATTAAACTCAGATATGGAACCACCAATCCCGATGAACTCCGTATGGTAGGCGCTCCGAGAACCATAAAATTTGCTCTGGGTGAAAACCCGATCAGAGTTCATGGTGAAGGCAATAAAATATCTCCTAATAGTAGAATGGGTGTAGAACAGGTATTCAGAAATGCATTTTCAGAGGCCAGAATTTATATGAACGATTGGGATGAATATAAAAAAGGGTTGCGTAAATCATCACCGGAGTATAGCCTTAGGAAGGAAACCATGGCAGATATACTCAAAGGGGACATCATCATCCATTGTCATTCGTACAGAGCCGATGAGATACTCATGCTGATGAGGGTGCTCAAAGATTTTGGAGTGAAAAAAATATGTTTTCAGCATGTCAATGAAGGATTTAAAGTGGCACCCGAACTGGCAGCGTTTGGTGCAGGAGCTTCCGTCTTTTCTGATTGGTGGGCATACAAATTTGAAGTATATTATTCGACGGCTTACAATGCAGCTATCCTTACCAGAAATGGCGTAGTCACTTCGATCAATTCAGATTCCGAAGAGCTGATCAGACACCTTTATCACGAAGCAGCTAAAACACAGAGATATGGTGGTTTGACAGATGATGAGGCTCTATCACTGATTACCATCAATCCTGCCAAACAATTGGGTATAGACAAGAGTGTAGGATCGCTGGAGGTGGGCAAAGATGCAGACATTGCTATCTTCAAAGGTCATCCTTTGTCGGTCTATGCAGTCCCTCAAATGACCATTGTTGATGGCCAAGTCAGATTTGATATCAATAAAGATCCGGACGATATGAGGGTGGACATCAATCCTTCTGAAAAATTTTCCACCTTCTACGAGAGTCAGCAACATACAGAAAATACGAGCTGTATGAGAGGCATCTCTGAAATACTGATGGAAGAGAGTTATGCCAGATACATGAGATTTAAGTATTCTGCCAACCATTCCCACTAATCCCAAACTTATCAAAAAAGAAAGACAAATGAAGAAGTTAAATATTTCGTTTTTATATATTATTATTTTTGCAGTGTCCTTTTCTCTAAATGCGCAGCAAGTCAAAAAAGCTGAGTCAGGCGTATTTTTACTTAAGAGCGGTACTTTGCATACTGTGACTGATGGGACTTTTGTAGGAGATGTATTACTAAAAGATGGCGTGATAGCAGAAATAGGAAGATCTGTAACAGCAGAAAGAAGTGCTACCGTAATTGATTGCGCAGGAAAGCATATTTATCCTGGGTTGATAGATAGCGGAAGTAAACTGGGATTGGTAGAAGTGAGTTCAGTTTCTGTGACCAGTGATTTTAGTGATTTGGGTGACTTTATCCCTCATATGAAAGCACTTACGGCTGTTAATCCTAATTCAGCAGCCATACCCGTCACACGTGTTAATGGCGTCACCACAGTATTTGCAAAACCTGAAGGTGGAACATTTCCGGGTACAGGAGCATTGATCGATCTATTCGGATATAGTCCTGAACAAATGACGTGCAATGCTGAAAGAGTGGTCATGAGGTATCCATCTACAGGCAGACGAGGACGCTGGGATAGAAGAAGTGAAGAAGATGTCAAAAAAGATGCTGACAAGGCTATCAAAAATATGAATGATATATGGGAGTCAGCTGTAGCCTATATGAAGATAGACTCTACCGCAAAATCACAAAACCAAAAATGGATGACCAATAATCCTCAAATGGATGCATTGCTTCCTATTGTAAAAGGCATTCATCCACTATTCATCGAAGTCAATTCAAAAGCAGATATCGAAGGTGCTCTGGAGTGGGTCAGTGATAAAAAGATCAAAGTGGTACTCATGGGAGTAGCTGAAGGATGGAGAGTAGCAGATAAAATTGCTAAGGCCAAGATTCCTGTGATTGTCGGTCCTGTGCTATCTGTGCCAGGCAGAGACAATGACCGATATGATGCTGCTTATACCAATCCTGGCAAAATGGCTAAAGCTGGGGTGAAAGTGGCTATCAGAACAGACAATGCTGAAAACACCAGAAACCTACCTTTCAACGCAGGATTCGCTGCAGCATATGGTATGGGTGTAGAAGAAGCACTAAAAGCTGTGACCATCAATCCGGCAGAGATATTTGGCGTAGCAGACAAGTACGGCAGTCTCACGAAAGGCAAAGTGGCCAATGTACTGGTGACAGACGGAGACCCATTTGATACTAAAACCACCATCGAAAAGCTGTTCATCAGAGGTTGGAATATACCAATGGAGAGCAGGCACACCTTGTTTTACGATGAATTTTTACAAAGGACTCCGGGAGTGAAATAACATCTACTTCTTGGTGAGCAGCAATTTTTCACCATTGGTCGCAGTGATGAGCATGTGGTTATTTTCTATGTAATATTT
>JBATLS010000312.1:0-2495 GCA_049289435.1 Saprospiraceae bacterium
CCATAAAGACGGTCACCATGGATGAGATGCTAAGTAAAGCTGACTATATCACTTTGCACACTCCATCGATTGGAAAATCTGTGTTGGGAAGTGATGAGTTCGCCAAAATGAAAGATGGCGTCATCGTAGTGAATGCGAGTCGTGGGGGGACCATAGACGAAGACGCATTGCTTTCGGCTTTATCTTCTGGCAAGGTGGCTGCAGCAGGCTTGGACGTGTTTGACAATGAACCATCACCCAGACAAGATATATTGACCCACCCGAAAATATCGCTAACGCCGCATATCGGGGCATCTACAGAAGAAGCCCAAAATAAAATCGGCGAAGAACTGGCGATGAAAATGATTGCTGCTTTGAAAGCATAATAATTACTCAGGCAGCTTGGGTTAGGATGTTGAATTGAGAGTATGTTTGAGATTACCCTGAAAAATTTATTTTTGTCACAAAGGCACTAAGAACCATAAAGAAAAACGAATTGTAAATATTTGATATTCAATCATTTGTGAAATTTTTAGACTTTGGCATTTCTTTATTTCTGCCTTTTCGGAATGGTCTCATATTTAAAATGTAAACAAACTCCCTTCAGAAGTTAATGGACATCAGTAATATTTCTGATGTCTCAAATAGTTGGTGACATAATCATAGATGCCGTCCTCAAGTGACCAACATTCTTTGGTATATCCTTGTGACCTAATTTTGGTAGTATCGGCCTCTGTAAAATATTGATAGGTCTCTCTGATGTCCGTTGGTATATCTATGTAACTGATATTTTCTTCGACTCCCAGTGCTTGGAAAGTATTTTTAGCCAGATCCAAAAAAGTGCGGGCTTTGCCAGTACCAAAGTTGTATATACCGTGTTCGACCGTCTGATTTTCCATAAAAAAGCCAATCATACTCATGATATCCTTGACATAGATAAAATCTCGGTTTTGCATGCCATCTAGATAATCTGGTCTATGAGATTTAAATAATTTCATGCCACCAGTCGCTTTTATCTGTTGGTAGGTGTGATAAATGACCGAAGCCATCCTATTTTTATGGTATTCATTGGGTCCATACACATTGAAGAATTTACACCCTACCCAAAAAGGTGGCTTTTTAGCCTGACTAAGTGCCCATATATCAAACTGATGCTTGCTGTCACCGTAAGGATTGAGTGGTTTTAGGTCATGAATCGTCGCATGATCATCTATAAATCCTTGACTACCATCGCCATATGTGGCCGCACTCGAAGCATAAATCAATGGGATATCTTTCTCAGCGCAGACATTCCAGATTCTTTTACTGTAGTTCAGATTTAATCGATCAAATACTCCTACATCCATCAGAGTAGTGTCCGTCCGGGCTCCGATATGCAACACGAAGTCAATACTTTGGCTGGTCTTCTCAAACCACTCCAGAAAAATATCCCTGTGCATCCACTCTCTGACAGATTTATTGTCTGTGTTGCGGTCTTTGTACAATTTGTAAAAATCATCTACTACCACTACATCCCTATCGTACCCCGATGCATTGAGATGTGTCAATAGACATGAACCAATAAATCCTGAAGCTCCCGTAAGTATGATCATTATTATAAAACTTTTTTACGCCACCAAAGGTAATTCAAATTATTGTAATTACTTTTGTCATCATCTTTATCAGTACAAAAAATACCATGATACCTGATTTTTCCTTTTCATTATCATATAAGACTGGTGTGTTTTTCATGCTACTTATATTTTTCACCCCCACCATATTTGGTCAGTCCACAGAGGTGAATTCTAAATCTATCAAACTGGGAGAATCCACCGTCCAATTGAAAATATATAAAAAATCTGGCAAAAATGTCGCATATGCTCACGTCCATGAAAACGAAACTGCATCATTGGCAGCTGGAATACAAATGATCGAAAAATACGGTGGCAAACTGGTGACCATAGCCCATACTTTTGATGGTGGTACCAATCGGAACGTCACATTCAAATTTCAGAACACGACTTATCAATTTGATCCAAACAGAATCTACTCACAAGACCTTAAGGTATTATTCAATAGTATCAAAGTAGCTGAAGGTCAAGGAAAAGTGGACGACAATGTAGTGCGCATGGTAAAAAATCTGGCAGATCAGCTTTGGGCCGAAATAGAACAATATCCAGTGATCATAGCATTGCACAACAATAAAAATACCCCTGCTACTTTCACCACCAAATGGCTCTTTTGGAAAAAAATAGAACCTGAGTCCTACAGTGTCAAATCTTATATCAAGTCTTTCGATGAGTCCAGCGACAGCAATAAGTCTTGTTCGGATATTTACATCAATCCTGCCCTCAACAATAGTGAGTTTTTTATTGTCACTGAAAAAAGAGATTTCGATATGATCTCACAAAAAAGATATACCGTCGTCTTGCAAAATACCAACCCAGTAGATGATGGATCCATGTCTGTATATGCTTCTGCCAAAGGAAAAAGATATATCAATTCAGAAGCAAAGATGGGACGCACTGAGGAGCAAC
>JBATLS010000313.1:0-9978 GCA_049289435.1 Saprospiraceae bacterium
ATAAAAAGGAGTTTGGTCTGTCCACCTTATCGATAAATAATAGTACGAGTGTGCTGCTGATTACTTTTATGATACTGATACTCGGTATCATGGCTTATACCTCCATGCCCAAAGAGCAATTTCCAGAGGCGTCATTGCCAACAGTATATATCAATACCCCTTATTTTGGAAATTCGGCAGTAGAAATTGAAAATCTGATCACCCGACCGCTCGAAAAACAAATCGAAAACATCACAGGAATCAAAAATGTAAGTTCTACTTCCATACAGGATTTCTCTGTCATCATCGCAGAGTTTGAGGCAGATTTGGAGATGGAGTTGGTCGTGCGAAAGGTTAAAGATGCAGTAGATAAAGCCAAGCAGGATCTGCCAACAGATTTGAAGGATGACCCAACCGTATTAGAAATCAATTTTTCTGATATTCCCATCATGACCATCAATATTTCAGGTGATTATTCCAATGATGATCTAAAACGGTATGCAGAAATATTGCAGGATAGGGTAGAGAATGTAAGGCAAGTCTCTAAGGTAAACCTTAAAGGCGCTCTGGAGCGGGAGATTAGAATCGATGTCGATTTATTTAAAATGCAATCTTTGAAAGTATCATTCAATGACATAGAGAATGCGGTATCTGCCGAAAACCTGACCATGTCTGGCGGTGAGTTGACCAAGGATGACTTCAGGCGCAATCTTCGTATCGTTGGCCAATTTACAGATGTGCGACAGATAGAAAATATGATTGTCAAGAGTGAAAACCAGCGTCCGATCGTGCTCAAAGACATAGCGGCAGTGGTGTATGGATACAAAGATAGGGCCAGTTATTCGAGGTCAGATGGTCTCCCAGTGATCTCATTGGATGTCATCAAACGTAAAGGACAAAATCTACTCGAAGCCGCTGATCAAATCGATATCGAAGTGGAAAGGGCGAAAGCAGAGTTCCCTGATAACATAAAAATCAGCTTATTTAACGATCAGTCAGTCAACACCAGAAGCGAAGTAAGTAATCTCGAGAATAGCATTATTTCAGGAGTGATATTGGTAGTACTGGTTCTTCTGTTTTTCTTAGGACTGCGCAATGCAGCATTTGTGGGTCTATCTATTCCATTATCTATGCTGTTAGGTATTTTGATCCTGGATGTATTGGGCGTCACCCTCAATATTGTAGTGCTTTTCGGACTGATCCTCGCTCTGGGTATGTTGGTTGACAACGCCATCGTTGCGGTAGAAAACATGTATCGGTACAAGCAAAATGGATATAGCAATCTGGAAGCTGCCAAATATGGGGTAGGGGAGATCGCAGTGCCGATCATAGCTTCTACTGCCACTACATTAGCAGCGTTTATTCCTTTGGGTTTTTGGCCAGGGATTATTGGGGAATTTATGAAATACTTCCCGATCACTTTAATAATCGTACTGACATCATCCCTATTTGTGGGCTTGGTCATCAATCCTGTGATAGCTCTGCGCTATATGAAAGTGGATGAACCCATCAGAGACCATGCAATATTTAGGAAGAGGAGTAGGAAGATCATGCTAACTGGGGGTATTATGCTCTTGGTAGCTGTATTTGGACACATCACTGGGGTGGATTGGATTAGAAATCTGATGGTCATCGCAGTCGTGATCACCTTCTTAAACTTTTTTGTGATGAGACCAGCATCCTTTGTTTTTCAAGAGAACTTCTTGCCCTGGCTCGAAAATGCTTATGATAATTTCATTCGTTATTCACTGCAGCGCCCATTTAGAGTGATGTCGATGAACTTTGTGTTTTTCCTGCTATCGGTAGTATTATTTGCTATAGTCCAACCCAAAGTTGACTTTTTCCCAAGTTCTGATCCTTTGTATATCAATGCTTTCATTGAGCTTCCGATGGGAGCAGACATAGAAGCGACCAATAGGACAGTCAAAGATATCGAGCATAGGATTGAGAAAAAGCTGGCAGAAAAACGACAAATTGTGGAAGCCGTATTGACTCAGATTGGGGAAAATACTTCTGATCCCAACTCACCACCAGAGCCGGGTGTTACCCCCAATAAAGCCAGAATTTCAGTATCATTTTTGGCATACAAAGATAGACAAGGCATTTCTACCAAGGAAATATTGTCTGAGCTTAGGGCTGAGGTAAAAGATTATCCTGGCGTCGAAGTAGTCATCGATAAAAATGCAGATGGACCCCCAGCTGGAAAGCCTATCAACGTTGAGGTCAGAGGAGAAAATATCGATACTTTGCTGGTGCTATCAGAAAGCATCAAAAATCATATGAATGATCTCAATGTGCCGGGCATTGAAGAATTGAAGTCAGACATAAAACTCGGAAAACCAGAATTGCTCATCAAAATAGACAGAGAAGCAGCCAGACGCTACGAACTATCCACTTATAGTATTGCCAATACGATCAGGACATCAGTTTTTGGCGCCGAAGTGTCCAAGTTTAAAGAAGGTGAAGATGAATACCCAATTATGGTCAGGCTTGATGAGCAGTCCAGAAATGATGTAGAAGCACTGATGAACCAAAAGATTACCTTTAGAAACCCCGCCAATGGCCGTCTGGTACAGGTACCCATCTCGGCAGTAGCCACCATCGAATACACATCTACATACAACTCTATCAAGCGGAAAAATTCTGAACGAATACTTACTATTTATTCCAACGTACTTTCCGAGTATAATGCAAATGATATCGTGAGTAAATTGAAGGATGGTATGACCACGTTTAAAATGCCTGACGGATTTACCTATGAGTTTACCGGAGAGCAGCAACAACAAGCCGAAGACATGGCATTTTTGTCTCAGGCATTTATTTTGGCTATCTTCCTTATTTTTCTGATCCTTGTATCACAGTTCAATTCATTGTCGATACCATTTATTATTATTGCATCAGTTGGATTTAGTCTCATTGGAGTGTTCCTTGGATACAGTCTTACAGGCACCACGATTTCGGTCATATTTTCCGGGGTAGGTATTATTTCACTAGCTGGTGTGGTAGTAAACAATGCTATAGTTCTACTGGATTTCATCAGATTGGAGACCAAGCATATCGCCGACGATAAAGGGCTTGAAAATGAAGATCAATTATCCAGAGATGAAGTGTTGGAAGTGATCGTCAAATCAGGAGGTACAAGACTAAGACCAGTATTGCTGACAGCGATCACTACTGTTTTGGGATTGATACCGCTGGCTATAGGTTTCAATTTTGATTTCTTTAGTTTCATTGGTACTTTGGATGGTAAGTTTTTCTTGGGGGGAGACAATACTGCAGTTTGGGGCCCTATGGCTTGGACAGTCATTTATGGACTTACATTTGCTACTTTCCTGACATTGATAGTGGTACCGGTGATGTATTGGTTGATATACAGACTCAAGATGAGACTTAGATATGGAAAACAAAAGGTAACATCATAATCTTGACAGCACAATATATAGGGTTTTGTTAAATAGTTTTTTAGTGATATAATAATTAGAATAATTTCCTTCTTTCTTGACGAGAATGAATTTTGACCACTTAAAAATGACTATAATCATCTGCCATGCTATGATATTTTTATATCTTGCGTGGCAGATTTATTTAACAACGTAACTATACATTTTTCAACAAAATATTTTTCTCGCATAATCGTATAACGGATGATATTCTTGATTTAGAGATGATGTGTATGGAGAGACTTTTAGTAACTTTAATATTAAAATGATGAATAAGTATGGAGATTTACGTCAGGATTACAGCAGGAGTCAATTGGTAGAAAGTGAGGTTTCTTCGGATCCACTTGCCCAATTTGATCTGTGGTTTCACGAGGCAATAGATGGGGGTGTACTCGAACCCAATGCATTTATTCTATCCACTGTCAGTGTGATAGGGCTGCCATCTGCCAGAGTAATATTGCTCAAGGGTGTTGACCAGAAAGGCTTTGTGTTTTATACCAATTACCACAGTGACAAAGCCAAAGATTTGAAAGTCAATCCTGGAGCGTCTATGGTTTTTATGTGGTTGAGTATGGAGCGGCAGATCCGGATCACGGGTGACGTGTCTATGGTGACCAGAGAAGAATCAGAAGCCTATTTTCATTCACGTCCAAGAGAGAGCCAAATAGGGGCTTGGGTGTCACCCCAAAGTGACGTGATTGCATCCAGAGACGTACTGGATCAACAGCTACTTAAGTACAATCAGCAATTTGAAGACCGTGATGTAATACCATTACCTGATCACTGGGGAGGGTATCGTTTGATCCCGTCAGAGGTAGAGTTTTGGCAAGGCAGACCCAATCGATTGCACGATCGGTTGCTGTACACCCTACATGATCAACAATGGAAGATCGAAAGACTGGCACCATAAGTATTGATGGACGATGGTGAAAAATAATTCATATAAAAATACCCAATTGAAATACAGATTTTGGTCTGCTATTTTTCTGGTAGTATTTTTATTATTTTTTGGATTTTCGGGCTATTACTACTATTTTGATTATTCGTTGATAGATGCCTTATACATGACCATAATCACCATTGGTACTGTAGGGTTTAGCGAAGTGGTACCTTTGGAGGCAGATGGAAAAATATTTACGGCTTTGTTGATATTTTTAAGCATATTTATTTTTGCGTATTCTGTCACTACGGTGTCAGCTTTTCTCATTTCAGTATATTCTGGGCACAATTTTAAAATTAAAAAGATGAATGAGAAAATAAATCAGCTCCATAACCATATCATCATTTGTGGGTACGGTCGCAATGGAAAGCAGGCAGCACTCAAGCTCAATGCCTATAAAAAAGATTTTGTGGTGATAGAACAGAACGACGAAATCATTGAGCAGCTTCTGGAAGAAAACATCCTATTTGTTGATGGCAATGCCACAGAAGATGAAACTTTATTGGAGACTAAAATTAAAGATGCCTCTTTTTTGATCACTTCCTTACCCTCCGATGCAGACAATGTTTTCATCACCCTTACGGCAAGGCAACTCAACCCAAATATCATAATATTTAGTAGAGCAAGCGACGAGTCAAGCGTGAGGAAACTCAAGATTGCTGGTGCTAATAATGTCATCATGCCTGATAAAATAGGGGGTGATCACATGGCATCTCTGATAGTAGCACCCGATCTCATTGAGTTTTTGGACAACCTTTCTTCAGATAATGAAGGCAATATGAATGTCCAGGAAATTATGTTGTCTCAGCAGCCAGATGTCGAAACCATCGAAGAACTAAACATCCGACAATTGACAGGCTGCACGGTCATAGGATACAAGACTCCTGATGGAAATTATGTCGTCAATCCGGGTACCGACTACAAAGTGCATACCGATGGAAGAATCATCGTATTAGGTAATAATTTCCAAATCCAGAAGCTGAATAAGGTTTTTCATATTTCATAATATAATACCTAAAATGATATTTGTACTTCATGTGCTGTAACCTACTTGTGCTACTTGTCATAAGTATTGAATAGGTAGTTTTTAAGGCTGATCATGCCCACATAAGTGCCATTTTCTTCTACTGGCGCTACGCCTATTTTGGCATTGACCAATAATCTGGGTACATATTTTGAATTTAGAGTAGATGGTATAGAAATGGCTGGCTTTCGCATGATTTCATACACACTTACTTCGTCCGGACTTTTATCAAGTATGATGACGCCTCGTATGATATCTGATATGACGATGATGCCATTGGCATCTTTTTCATCCCTTTTTGCAATGATCAGGGCGTCGATATTGTGGGTCTTCATCATGGTAATGGCTTGCTTTACAGATGCTAATCCATCTATGTAATACAGAGTATTGGTAGCGATATCTTTGGCTGTTAGATAAGTGTTCATACTTTTTTTTTTAATGATTTCTAATGCTTTATTAAAGACGTTCTTCTTTCAGTTTATCTTTTATTTGATCTATTTGTCGTTCCAATCCAATGACCCGGTCTATACTGAGCACTATGGCTATGCCTCGTCCCGGCTCTTGGAGTTTGCAATCTTCGTTGAGCGCATTCAGGATTTTTTGGACACTGTGTTCTTCCACTACAAAGATAATCAGATCTGTTTTATCTTCCAGTGCTATACCAAAAAGCTTAGCTTCATTGCTTCCGGATCCTCGGGCAGGCACTATCAGATCACCTGTGGCACCAGCATCTTTTGCGGCTTTGATGACTGCGTTAGTAAGTTCAGGCCTGACCAAAGTCATAATTAATTTGAATTTCATGCGGTTTTATTTTTATTGTATTTTATGAAAAGTGCTATGATCTGAGCGTAACCCAGTACCGTGATGATGGGAAATAAACTGGCAAAAGCGATGAGTCCAAACCCATCTATGGCTGGATTCCTTCCGGGCACTACGCTCGATAGACCCAATCCCAGTGCCGCCACTATAGGGACAGTGACGGTAGAGGTAGTCACCCCACCTGAATCATATGCCAAGGGTATCAGGTTTTTAGGTGCAAATATTGTCTGGACGATCACGATCAGATATCCCACAAGTATGTATATATATAGTGGTGTCCCTGTCACAATCCTAAATGTTCCCAAGGCTAAAGCTATAGCGACACCAATAGCTACCGTGACCCTCAAGCCCATCTCTGAGATGCTCCCTCCGGAGACTTTATTAGCTTTGTAGGCTACTGCTATCAAAGACGGTTCGGCTATGGTGGTGGAAAACCCAATCAAGAATGCAAAAATATATATCCAGTAGTATGCCATCCAACTATTTGGGTCATGATAAGAAGCCGCAATAAATTCGGGTGCAGACAACTGAGTAGCCATCAAATTTCCGATGGGAAATAACGCTTTCTCTAATCCCATCAAAAACAAAGTCAAACCTATGATGACCAATATGATGCCAAATACCACTTTCCTTATATTGGGAATGGCTTGTTTGAGTATCATCCTTTGAAAAAATGCAATCAATAGTATCACAGGTGCCACATCTTTTAATGTCTGCAGGAATATCGACCCCAAATCTATCAATGCTTCTGTCATCAAAAATTTACTTCATCAAAATATAAACATACCATACCCCATTACAAATATCATTGGAAACAACGAGGCTAATGCGATCAAACCAAATCCATCCAAAAGTGGGCTCCTCCCCTTGATGACTGTCGCTAGACCTACCCCCAGAGCAGTGACTAAAGGCACAGTGATGGTAGAAGTAGTCACTCCTCCTGCATCATAAGCCAATCCTACGATTTCTTGCGGGGCAAATATGGTCATGATCATCACCACAATATATCCCGTTATGATCAGATAATATAGTGGCCAGCCTTTGATGATCCTCAATACGCCGACTACAATAGATAGACCTACCGAAATGGCCACAGTCATTCTCAGACCAAATGCGTATGACTGCCTGGCCTCTGGAGTAGCTTCGATTAGATTGGCTAATGCCGAAATACGGGCGGCTTCATTGGCGATGGCTATCAACGCTGGCTCAGCCACTGTGGTAGAAAACCCCAGCGCAAAAGCAAAAATTAAAAGCCACATCAGGCTGCCATTTCTGGCCAGAGCATTGGCGAGAGCTTCACCTATAGGAAATAACCCAATTTCCAATCCTTCTATAAATAACATCAAGCCTATCAATACCAAAACACTACCCCACAGCACTTCTCCTAAGTTTGGAAGGGGCTGACGCAGTACAAATAACTGGAATACCCCAATGACCAGCACGATAGGAATCAAATCAATGATGGACGCCCTAAGTTTGGCCCATATCAATTTTATGATTTTATAAACTGGATTCCTTTTTATAGCATAAAACATCTACGTACATTTGTGTGATTCTATAAAGGAACACCTTATGGATGTGCTATGTTTTAAATTGCTATTGTGAGAGTAAGTCTAATTTGCTGCTTGCGGACTAATGATGAAATTTTAAAATATACTCTTAGTCGTAAAAAGTAAAAGTTTCGGCATCAAACATACCCAAATCGCTTATCTTTATTTTTGGTATAACGAGCAGTGCCATAAATGATAGCGTCATAAATGGAGCTGATAGTGTACACCCCCTGGATTTTACAAAATCTGAGATAGATTTGTACTTTTGGCCAGTTTCTACTACAGATCGATCACTCATCAGTCCAGCTATGGGCAATGCCAGGTGCATATGTTCATCAGGAGTGACCGCAGCCAGTCCTCCTTTGGAGGCAACAAGGAGATTGACAGCTCTGGATATCAAATCATCATCGGTACCTACGGCAATGATATTGTGCGAATCGTGAGCCACAGTAGAAGCAATAGCACAGTCTTTAAGATTGAAATTTTTGATAAAACCGACAGCAGGTGGAGCTTTTTTGTAGCGGTTGATGACGCAAATCTTCAATACATCTTGGTTAGGATCGCTCAATAAATTCGTTCCATCAGATGGCAAAGATGCTATAGTTTTTTCTGTGATCAGAGACCCATCTATGGCTTCTATGACGGGGACTGACCTGAAGAGACTTTGGATTTGGAGCGAAAGCACATCAATCTCTTCAGCTTCAAAATGGTTGATGACGGACGTAGATATATCAGGGAGTGTACAATGACCATCATTAAAATAGGATCTACCTTTTATTATGGTTTGTTTAACATCCCAATCTTGTATATCCTTGACTATGATAAAATCTGCACTATCCCCGATGGCCAACATCCCAACTGGAAGACCATAATGATTGACAGGATTGATACACGCAATCTTCAATACATCAAATAGGTCGTATCCCAGAGCGATAGATCTTTTGACCAACACATTGATATGCCCTACTATCAGATCATCAGGATGTTTGTCATCGCTACAAAACATCACATCATCAGAGTTGGACTCTATCAAAGTGTGCAATGCGGCATAATTTTTTGCTGCAGAACCTTCTCTGATGATGATTTTCATCCCATACTTTAGCTTTTCTTTTGCTTCTTCGATGGTGTAGCACTCATGGTCAGTGGAGATGCCCGCTGATATATAATTTTTTGCATCATCTCCTCTCAGACCAGGAGCATGACCATCTATGGGCTTACCTATTGCTTTAGCATGGTTGATTTTGGCCAATACTTCCTGATTTTTGTACAAGACCCCCGGATAATTCATCATCTCAGAAAGGTACCATATATCATCATCTTCCAAAAGTGTTTTGACATCATCAGCATTGATGATAGCTCCTGCATTTTCAAAGGTAGTTGCCGGTACACAAGAGGGTGCTCCGAAATAAAACTGGAGACCTGCATTTTTTGCATTTTCTATCATGTATCTGACGCCTTCCATTCCGCACACATTGGCAATCTCATGAGGATCCGATACCGTCGCTACTGTACCATGTCCTAAGGCCACCTGAGCAAATGCATAAGGAGTCACCATCGAACTTTCTATGTGAATATGCGCATCGACAAAACCAGGTAAAATATATTGTTCATTGACATCTTCTTTTTCTATGATAGAATGGATTTTTCCGCCAAGGATAGTTATCTCACCCTTTATAATGTTTCGATTTCTGATATCAATGATGTGCCCGTTTATTCTGGTAACTTCTTGCATGCGATATGCGCTTATATAATTGTTAATAGATGGTAGCTAAATTGTTCATTTACAATATTTTAGATATCGGTACTACTCATGCTCATGACCATCTGGATGTACATGCCCATGATCTAGTTCAGATTCGGTAGCTTCTCTCACTTCTAGTATCTCTCCCTTGAAGTGCAAAACTCTTCCTGACATCGGATGATTAAAATCTACTTCTATGGATTCTATTTTTGGCTCAGTGACCACCCCTGTGTATGTTCGACCTTCATGATCATGCATAGTCAATGGTGCCCCAGCCAATAATTTGCTTCTGTCTATTTCCCCGTTTTCGTCGGCAAAACTACTGATTGGGATGTCTACCAGTGCCTGATCTTCATAAAGCCCGTAGGCGTCTTCCGGTTGAAGGGTAAAAGCAAATGTATCTCCGGCCAACTTATCTTCCAGATTTTCTTCAAACGAAGGCAGCATCATCCCAACCCCAAATATAAATGATAGTGGCTCTGAAC
>JBATLS010000314.1:0-3950 GCA_049289435.1 Saprospiraceae bacterium
AAATCACAACAACTCCGTGAGCCGCATTCCGCTATCCGCTGCTGTGGCAAATATCATAAATTATTCATGAACTTATTATTTTTTCTTCAACGGCATTCAGCTGTTCGCTCCGCTCGGGTCAAAGAACGAAAGCAAATCACAACAACTCCGTGAGCCGCATTCCGCTATCCGCTGCTGTGGCAAATATCATAAATTATTCATGAACTTATTATTTTTTTTTCAACGGCATTCATCTGTTCGCTCCACTCGGGTCAAAGAACCAAAGCAAATCACAACCTATAACTGCATCTTTTGACATCACCGCATAAACAAACCACAAAACTTGGCTAACAACGGTGGGTACTTGTATCTAAGCGAGCGACTGGTCTTACACTGAAATGATCAATAGCCTAAGTGTTCCATACATCACCTATCGCTCACTTTTGAGTCGATGCCACTTCTAAAATCCAACCTCCAACCCATAGTGGTGGTTGGTTGGTGGTGCACGATCTACTGGACCACTGAATTGATATGTGCAGCACAGTGATTTTTGTGTTGCATGTCAGGTCGTTGCTAATTTTCTAAAGCTATGAGCTGCAAATTTTCATCATACAACCCGACCAACAAGCTGTTGCCTTGATTGTCCACATTTATACCCCCATATTTGGCTTTTTCGAATTTGTCTGCTTGTCCTTCCTGAAAAAAGTATGACTCTGCACCTATATTGATTCGCCCCCATTTCACAGCAGTATAATTGATTATATATTCACCATCTTTTAGAGGAGTTGTATTTTCTTGAAGCCTCACTCTTTGTCCAATGCCTTTTTCGTCGAGAGTAATGATGCAATACCCCCTCTTTGTGATGCTGTCCACAGCAATATTTTGCGAAATAGCATAATCGAGATTCATGTAATCGCCCTGCATCAGAGACCTGGGATCTACAGGAGCCAATTCAAGGAGTATAAGTTGACCATCGGTAAGTAGTTTCTCCTTTTTGAAGACCGAACTATTGAATAAATAAAGAATGATGATCAGGTTGATAAGTATGATAATATTTTTATAATCTCTCATCGCCAGGCCATTTTTTGGATATGAATAAATATAAAATAATAAAAACAACTCCTGAAGCCATCAACAGCAATGACTTATCCAATAAAGTGAGGTTCATGTCATAATAAAACTGAGATATGAAATATATCAATGATATGATCCCTATCACAAATCCTGTCCTGTAATTGGTCATAAATCCAAGTAAAATGATCAGAATCGCTCCAGATAAACCCGGACAAAATACAGTAGGCAGAAGTATCAATATAGTGGATAAATATGCTGACCATGTTTCAATTTTATCGACTATCTCATACATATTTAATATCTTATGTATGATATATAATATTAATACTATCATCAGGATAGAAGATATCCAGACGTAACCACTTGAAATTGGTGCAAAATCTCTTATGCTGACCATACCAAGTATGACCAAGAACGAAAACGTCAACCCTATACGAATCGGATGATGCAGCCTGGACATTTTTTTATGGAAAGTGATGATTTTAGCTTCGTACAGATAACAAAAAGATAACAAAATACCCAACAGCCCTGCATAGATCTGCATCAGGTCAAATAGTTCATTGGACAGTATTAGCACTGCCAAGCTACCACACATGATGAGTACAGCCGCGAATGATAAGATAAAATTTTGCATTATAAAAATTGTACCCAATGCTATGAGAAAATATAATAGGGTGACAAGGTTTTCATTTATATTCATATCTACCATGGCAAATGCCATAAGAAAGAGTCCAATGAAGTAAATGGAAATACTAAAGGTATCAATGATCAATTTGTCAAATCTGTGATTGAGAAATACTGATGTGAGTACAAAACCTACTCCAAATATAAGCATGGCCAAAGATGAATCATAAAGCCCTGCAATAAACAAAAAACCCAAAAAAGCTAAGGTGGACATGATACCTCCCACTATAGTCAATATTTTTATAGACAGGGTCGAAGTATGGTCATTTTGCTTTTGGTATTCGTCTATGATTCCTTGCTGATCAAAAGTAAAGTTGGTGCCTTGCTTTTCTTGTACCAGCAAGATAAATTGATTGATCTTAACTTCGCTATTCATTATTCCATTTTTTTTGAAGATGGAGCAAATATTTTATCACTATGGTCACACTACTGATGACAAAAAGGCTCACCACAATAAACATCAGTGCATCACTGGATATCTTTACCAATAAAGCGGAAATGATCATAATGACACTCAATGGAATGACAGACAGGTAAAATGTTTGTCTGATCCTGTACCCATACCACAATCCAGCAACATATAGGATTGCTGTCAATATGGTCAGGACAACAAAGGGTACTTCAAAGTCATCAAAAATTCCCATCACGATCCCCACAGTACTAAAACATGTACATGCCAGTGCAATCACGTTGGTAAACCAACTTGGTGCCTTAAAGTAATCAGAAATTTTAGCACCAAACAGGAAGATACTAAGCCACAGTGAATTGATAATAAACAACATCAATAAAACGAAGATCTCAGACCAATGATGAGCCATCTGGTCAGCGTATAATGTAAATGTAGTATATATAAGTACCAGATATATAAGCCACAATGGCGAATAATTAACAATTACTACCCATAAAGTCACAAACAAAGTCCAACCTAAGAAAAAATCATATGCATTGGCGCCAGTCTGATAGATCTGGCCAAAAACTGCCAAAAGTACCCCGACCAGAACAACAGCACTGGTCATTAATATATTTTTCAATTCACTCTTTGGTGTAAAAAAAACAGCAAATAAGGTAACACTAATCAACAATAATTCAATGATTCCAATTTTGACAAATTTGTCCAGACCATCCCAATTGTAAGCAAAAAAGAACATGATTCCGACAGTAGTAAATCCCACACCCAGACTTAGGCAAAACAGTTTTATAAATTTTTTCCATGCTGACTTATCATGATAAATGGTCTCCTTAAGGATAGTATCTATCGTAGTTGATTTTAGATGACTGTGTCTGCTAAAGATCCTAATATCTTCTCTGTCGATTTTGTGCATTGGAGCTCAATTTAGATAAAGAAATGCAATTTGTCTATGACTCCTTGCCGATTACCCAATAAAGGTAATCTATCTTGTTTGAATATTTATAAAAAAATTAGGGATGTAATATTTTATGGTATATTGACAAGGAAAGTCCATTCACTATTTCCAAAAATATGAGCTAATTATTACTTTTATATCTTTGTCAAAAATATTTATCACACACTCTTAAAATCTATAATATGAGTCTCATTCCTCATTTGGCCAAACACTTCAGAGAAGTACATTATGGTGTCAATTGGACTTGGTCCAATATAAAAGCGGTTTTGTCCGACGTCACCTGGCAGGAATCTATCGAAAAAGTCGGTGATTTAAACACAATAGTAGCTTTGACCTACCACATTCATTACTATGTCAAAACACTCGTAAAGGTCATGGAAGGCGATCCCTTGGATGCTCATGACAAATACGCATTTGACCACCCAGAGATAAAAAATCAGCAAGATTGGGAATCATTGCTCAAAGATGTCTGGTCTTATGCAGACAAATTAGCAAAGCTATTGGAGCAATTACCCGAAGAAAGACTTTGGGAAACATTTTCTCAAGAAAAATATGGCAATTATTTTAGAAACATTACTGGTGTAATCGAGCATACTCACTACCATCTCGGTCAGATCGTCATCATTAAAAAGTTGATCAGGAGCAAAATTGAATTATTTTGAATGTTACATGTTTGAATTATGAAAGTTAAGCTATTTCAGGCACGCACAATGTTGATGGTTGATTAGGTTTATTTGTTTATTTGTTTATTTGTTTATTTGTTTATTTGTTTATTTGTTTATTTGTTTATTTGTTTATTTGTTTATTTGTTTATTTGTTTATTTGTTTATTTGTTTATTTGTTTATTTG
>JBATLS010000315.1:0-4542 GCA_049289435.1 Saprospiraceae bacterium
CTATAAAGTTTTAGGGGTGTATCCCATTTTTGCATTCATTGATAGCCAATTTCTTTTTAGCTCCCTTAAGGGATGGGGTAATCTAAAAAGAAATTGCATAAAAGTGAAATTTTGGGATACACCCAGTTTTAGTCATTTTTTTTTCGAAACTCCATGATCAGGTGTCTTGAGAGTAATATTGGGATACTGGTATTAATATGATAAATTTGATCCAAAGTTCGTTTGTAGTCAGGCTCATTTTTTATTTGCTTTTTATAGTTTTTTCTGGCAAAGAGCCATATAATTGGATAAAACACTAGTAGCAACCACGATGTTGAACTCGATTTTGTCTGATGAATCTGGACTATTTCCAATCCATTGATGGCAGCCAGTGTCCTTAGTCTCAATACCCCACTGATAAAAAGCTTCGCAAAATAACCTTCTTCCTGACCCGGATATTTGGTAAATACATTGCCTTCATGTGGCAAAGGATGGTTATAATGTTCACTCTCGCCGACAAATTGCGAAAAGCGACTTCGTAAGGAAGATGTGTTGGGTGTGGTCAGTATGAGAGTTCCACCGGTTTTGAGCACTCGGGATACTTCTCCAAAAAAGTGATACTGATTGGGCAAGTGTTCTATGGTCTCGGAGCAAATAACTAGATCAGCCGATTGATTTTCTAGAGGCAAATTATTCTGAAGGTCTATTTTTTGACATTGTATGGGGCAAAAAACATTTTGATCGGGAAACAGATCAAAAATCTCAATATCTGCACCATGCTTTAAAAACATATTGGCTATATATCCACTTCCAGTAGAAAGATCATAGACCTTTTGGCCTTTTAAATCCGTTTTTTTACCAACAAACGAACTAAAAAAGTCAATCGCGGGTTGACGTGTATGAAGAATCTCCATAAAATATATTAAAGCACAAAATAGGAAGATATTTTATACTTTATTGATTATATTTGTTTACAAAATGCTTTACTTGATGGATATGAATAAGATATCAAAATCTCAGATGCGCTTCAAATATCAGAGTCTGATTGCATTTGTCATTGGGTCGCTGATAGCCATTAGTCTTGGTGGCCAGGGCATAAAAAACTACTATGATGGCCCATATATCAATGAAGTGGGAGACTCCCTCCAAATAAAGTGGGTAGAGAATGGATATCCGAAAGACACCCTGATTCTCACCAAAAACGCTACCACTTTTGATAAGCCCGGTCTGCCGATGGTACAGCTGCAGGATTTGGATGTAGTGCCAGAAGATACATGGGAATATCCGACCGTAAAAAAATTTGCAGCACTTAGTGATCTTCATGGACAATATGATATCTTCATCAATCTACTCAAGAGTCATAAAATCATTGACTCTACTTATCAATGGTCTTACGGTACCAATCACCTGGTCATCGCAGGAGACCACTTCAGCAGGGGGGACAAAGTCATGGAAATACTCTGGTTTCTATTTGCTCTGGAAAAACAAGCTGCTAAAGCAGGAGGCAAGGTACACGTACTCCTCGGCAATCACGAGCTGATGACGCTACAAAACGACCTTAGATATCTCAACGTAAAGTATGCTTATACTGCCGGTGCACTTCGTACTATGTATCCTGAATTGTTTGGTGACAAAAGTGTATTGGGCAAATGGTTGAGAACAAAAAATACCATCATCTCTATCAATGACAATCTGTGCCTCCATGCGGGCATCTCACAGCCTCTGGTAGATAGCAGACTCACCCCACCACAGATCAATGATATCGTCAGGGATTCTATTTTGTCATTGACTGGCAAGGAGATCGCCGAAAGTCCCAATGTAGCTTTGCTTATAGGAGATTTTGGTCCATTTTGGTACAGGGGCAATGCAGATACTTTGACCTTCAGCAGAGACTCTGTAGAAAGATTTCTGGAACATTTTAATGTCGAAAAAATGATCATCGGACATACCAGCATGGATCAAATATATTCGGTGTATGATGGCAGGATGTTTTTGATAGACTGTAATATCAAAATGGGCGAAACTGGCCAACTGCTTTTGTGGCAAAAAGGTCAATTCTTCAGCGGTGCGATAGATGGAAAAAAAATAGCCCTCACTCCTACCGCAGATAAAGAAGAAGAAACAGAAAATAGACAAAGTCTATTCGAAATGATCTATGATGTAAGTAAAAAATCGAAGGATGCAACCATCACATTGCAATGCGATATCAAACACATCGTCAGACAAAGCATCAAAGAAGAACTGCATGAAGGATCATTTACTCTAGGGTCAAACAGTAGTGCAGTAGATCTAAACTTAAATGTTCAAATCCGATCTCGTGGCAATATGCGTAAACAAGTATGCAGAATACCACCCTTGAAAATAAATTTTAAGAAAAAAGATCTAAAAAAACTCGGGTTGGCCAATAGCGACAAACTAAAATTAGTGCTCCCTTGTGACAAGGGCGACTACCAGCAACAAAAACTTTTTCAGGAATATCTGGCCTATGAGTTATATAATATCATAGATCCTGATCATATGAAAGCTACCAAAATTAATATCGTCATCAACAATGAAAAAAAAGAAAACGAATACTCATTTACAGCATTGATGATCGAAGATGAAGAGGCATTTGCCTTGAGGACTGGTGCTCAGATCCTCGGTGGATCAGGAAAAATAGTCTCCGCCGGATTAAATAAAATTTCATTCGTCAGGATGTATTTATTTCAGTATATGATAGGAAATACAGATTGGTCTATAGCCAATAGACACAACGTCATGCTCGCTAAGTTGCCACACAATGACCGACTGACGGCCTTGCCCTATGATTTTGACTATTCGGGCCTGGTGAATCAAAAGTATGCTGTGCCATATGAGACTTTGCCAATCAGAAACGTATCTGAGCGATATCTCATGCCTTATGATGTTTCTGCCGACGATGTAGATCAAGTATTGAAAGAGTTCAATGACTTAGAACCCAAAATCTTTGCCATCTGCGATGATGCTACTTATATGGATGAATCCGTGAGAAAAGACGTAAAAAAGTATTTGTCAGAATTTTTTAAAGAAATCAAAAATCCTGAAAAATTTAAAAAACTATTGAATATCAAATAAACAATACCAGGATAAAAATGATAAAACTGGTCATCAGTCCCAGATTAAACATCCGGTAGGCCATTTTAAGATTAGCATATTTTTTACTAAGTATCTTTCCAAAGTAATATAAATCAGTGACTACAATTTTGCTCGTTTCGGATTTATCAGTGGTCGTGTTTTGAAACAATGTCAGGTATTGATCAATATTCAGATCCGCATACCCTGTAAAGAAAAAAGGACTTCTCTTTCGGGTACTTATGTCACTCTGACCCGGCAATGCATCCCCTTTGAATGGGGTCAAAACCATCACCGATATAAAGACAGTCATCAGACAGGTCAATGTAAGCATGCCTATGGGTATGTAAATCATCTTTTGCATGATGATTTCGTAGTTGGAAAGCACTATCGGTATCAATAATGTCAACATCAACGAATTGATGCTCACCAGTATGTTGGCTTTATTGTCAGCTATACTTGTCAGGTCGATATAATTTCTCTGTGTAGTACGGATAAGATTATACACATAGTTTTTCAATTGCATATCCCCTTTGGGTGGTATATCTATATTGATATCTTGGAGTGAGGGACTTTGATCTTCCATATGAGGGTTTGACAGACAAACATAAGGGTTTATTTTGGAAAATACCTCAAAACGGCACTTATTTTAAATATCCTAAAGGTGTATATTAGGGATGATGTGAAATTCCGAATATTGATGGGGAATTCATCATACTTAGAGTTGCATACCTATTAATAGATATCTACACTCAAAAATCAATATCTTGACAAGCAGTACACCACACAGATATATAATTTTGAATATCTCCACCAGAATAAAACAAATTACAAGGGTACAATATTCTTTATTTGTATGCCTTAAACCCAAAGATGCTGCCACATATACCTCCAATGATATGTGCGGACTCGGCCACTTGATTGATCTCTACACTTTGCAATAGTTCTTTGCCTATAAACAATAGCGCTACAAGAATAAAAGTGACGGGTATCTCCCCCGATGTTACATTGGTAAAAGAGACCAAAAGGATCAGCATAAATACTATGCCGCTGGCACCCATCAGTCCCGTGTCAAAAAAAAGTATATTGATCACACCTGTGACTAATGCAGTAGTTAAAATCATATATATCAATCGCGAAGAACCATATTTCTCTTCTATAATAGGCCCAAGCAATAGAATAAAAGTCAGATTACCTAACAGATGTGCCAGGCTCCCGTGACCAAACATGTGTGTCACGAGACTTATGATCGAAAAAGGATTGGACCAATCAATGGTAGGATATACAGTGAAAAGCGGCATAAGATGTCCCACTGTAAGCATATCTGCAATATAAACTCCCGTGCAAATCAATGCAAAGGATAATATTACCGGTGAATTCCATTTGATCTTGAGTGCCATATCTCCGGATGTTTATTCCTGCAGTTTTTTACCAAATGCCAGATCACCGGCATCACCCAGACCAGGGACGATG
>JBATLS010000316.1:0-6940 GCA_049289435.1 Saprospiraceae bacterium
CAATCAATTACCTCTTATTTTGTAGCGGGGACAGGACTCGAACCTATGACCTTCGGGTTATGAGCCCGACGAGCTACCAACTGCTCCACCCCGCGATCCAGACATGTACGGCAAACATTTTAATATCATTTTCCGTAATGGATTGCAAAGGTAATCAAATTATGTGAAATCCACTTTTAATTTTGTATTTATTTTATAGATATATCTTAAAAACGAAGTATTGCGCTGTAAATCAGTAAGTTGGAGTATTGTTTTTTTTGTAATCCGTCAAATGCTGACGTGGTCAATATTATTCCAATCCAAAAGCAGAAAGTATAAAATACAAAAGCATAGCAATCAAAGCACTCACAGGTATAGTGAGTATCCAAGCCCATAATAGATTGATGGTAACTCCCCATCTCACCGCAGACAATCTTTTAGTGGCACCTACACCTATGATAGATCCGGTGATCGTATGGGTAGTAGATACGGGAATCTTTAGAAATTCTGTTAAAAATAAAGTTATAGCTCCGGCAGTCTCTGCAGCAACCCCTTCAAAAGGAGTTACTTTGGTAATTTTTGTTCCCATTGTTTTAATGATCTTCCATCCTCCACTCAATGTTCCCAAAGCGATCGCTGCATAACAAGCCAAAGGCACCCACCAAATCATGTGTTCTAACGTATAATGTTGAGCATCATAAGCAACCATGGCTGCCATGATGATACCCATGACCTTCTGAGCATCATTGCCCCCATGACCGATACTAAATGCCGCTGATGACACCAATTGCATCCTCTTAAACCATCGCTCAGACTGCATATAGTTGAGCGAGTTGAGAAACAGCGTAAATAATGACATGATGATGACTATGAAACCCAATAGAAATAATTTGAAATTATGACTATCAAACAATACATTGGCATAGTAAGATACATACCCGGTCTTCATCACTGAATCATCTGTTTTGATGGTATATTTCAAAAATAAAAGGATACCTATGATGATAGAAATAGAAGCCAGTTTAGGAAGCAATTTCTTTTTGAATGCATGGAGAAACCAAATAGAAATTAAGAATGCAATAAACATGCCTATGGCTGGAGCTAATACTATAAAACTGGCAATTTGCATGATTTTGACAGAATTGATAGACTCAAAACCTGTATGGGCGATGGCTGCACCCGCAAACCCACCTATCAAAGTATGCGACGAAGAAGATGGAATACCAAACCACCAAGTCAGCAGATTCCAAAAAATAGCTGCAATCAACCCCGCTAATATCACGGTCAGTGTAATGTATGTGATACCATCTGCATTTGCCCCTTCATTGACCGTCTTGGCGATGGTATTTGCCACTCCATGGTCCCTAAAGATGAAATAAGCGACAAAATTAAAGAAGGCCGCCCATACTACCGCCTGAAACGGTGTAAGGACTTTTGTAGAAACCACCGTAGCAATAGAATTGGCTGCATCATGAAATCCGTTGATAAAGTCAAATATTAAGGCTAATGCAATGATCGTTATAAGTAATACCATGATCTTTTTGATTTATTGACCCATTGTCCATACAAAGACAATTTATGCATATTTTATGATGATAGATTCTATGACATTGGACGCATCTTCGCATTTATCAGATATAATTTCAAGATCCTGATATACATCTTTTAGCTTGATGACTTGTATAGGATCTGTAACATTAGAAAAAAGGTTGATGATAGCATTATCAAGGATGTCATCAGCATTATTTTCCAGACTATTGATCAGGACACAATCTTGTTTAATTTGGCTGATATTTCTCATACTACGTAGTTTGGAGAGCGCATCAGTCAATGCTTTGATGGATTTATTGTTGACATCTGCCAATTGCCGCATATATTCATCACTTTCTGTGATATTATAATTTATGATTTTTTTGGAAGATGCATAAATATAATCAGCAATATCGTCCAGAGCAGTAGCCAGAGCGTGTATATCTTCTCTGTCAAACGGCGTGATAAAATTTTTACCTAACTCTATAAAGATTTGGTGCGTAAACTCATCATTTTTATGCTCCCCATCTTCCAATGCTCTGAGTAACTGTTCTCTTTTGTTGGGCTCGCTCTCATTGAGCGATTTTTTCAAAGTAGAGCCCATTTCACGCAAGTTGCTTGCTATATTTTCGAAGATGTCATAAAAGATTTTGTCTTTCGGCAGAAATATTCTGATGATATTATTCAGTGACATATAAGTGTTGGTTTTATTTTGAATGGCAAAGATAACACAATAAATAAAGAAAGGATTCTATCTTTTTAAGTCTTCAAAATGTTAACATTAAATTAATATACAGAAATCAGAAAAACCTTAGGAAATGCTGTCGCAATAGGATACAAATAGCTGCTATTGAATCGTGATTAACACTTTTTATACATAAAAGCTACATGTTATGATTTATAGTTATATATTTGCGGTTCAAATCTCTTCGTATTTATCATATTGTCGGTTTACATTTTTTACTTTTAAATCAACAATACTTGCTTTGTTATCTACTAATCGCATTGATACATTCTTCATTTTTACAAACATATTGTAAGAAATTATAATATTTATTATTTGATTTTATATAATGTTTTAAAATAATATGTATTTTTGTCATTTATTGAGGTTTTTCAAAATACAGACTTGAATATTATGAAAAAGTTTTTATGTTTTATAGGTGTTGTCCTTGCTTTCATCAGTATAGGATACAGTCAAAACCCTGAGCTCAAATCAGGAGTGACATTTAAGAAAATGTTTCTGGATTATCAATCCCAAAATGGAGGTGATATCCTGAAGTTCAATGATTACCGACACGGTTTTGAAATTGGCTATCATCGCCTATTGTCAGATAAGGTAGCATTATTTCTACCTGCCAGATATGGAGTAGTGGACACACATCAGGATTCGATCAATTGTTTTAAGAAGAGGATTGCCAGTCTGGATGCACAATTTCAATATCACTTTTATGAGCCGGGACGGAAGGTCATACCATATGTGCTGGCTGGTGCAGGTGGAGTGTATGAAGATGAAGGAGAGTTTAATGTTCAGTTTCCTATAGGTCTGGGTTTTTATTTTAAAGTAGCACCAAATGCTTTTATTACGCTTCAGTCCGAATTCAGATATTCACTGTCTGATAGGCGCAATAACCTGCAGCATGGCCTTGGATTTACTTATTTATTTGGAAAATCCAAAGAACCCCTACCCAAAGAAGACCCCATAAAACTCGATAGTGATAATGATGGTATCACAGACGAACTTGATTTGTGTCCAAATGCTTTTGGACCGAAAGAACTGAATGGATGTCCTGATAAAGATGGAGATGGAGTGGCAGATTATCAAGATAAATGTCCTGAGACTCGAGGTTTAGTCCAGTTTGGCGGATGTCCGGACACTGATGGAGATGGTATCTCTGACAATGAGGATGAGTGCCCCAAAGAAGTGGGGCCAATCAGTAATAAAGGATGTCCAGTAAAACCAGAAGTCAAAGTCATAGACAGCGATAGAGATGGAGTGCCAGATGATCAGGATAAGTGCCCCAATGAAAAAGGTACCTTGGCGGCTATGGGTTGTCCGGATAGAGATGGAGATGGAGTAGCAGACAAAGACGATAAATGCCCGGATAAGCCAGGATTGAAGATATATTATGGATGCCCTGATACTGACGGGGACGGGATAGACGACAGCAGAGATAAATGTCCAAATGTAGCAGGTACTGTTGCCAATGACGGTTGTCCAGAAATAAAGAAAGAGGATAAAAAAACGCTGGAAGTAGCGATGCAAGCTGTTCAGTTTCAGTCTGGTAAAGCGGTATTGAAGCCCGAATCCAGCATTGTATTGACACAAATTGCAGATATTATGAGCAGGTATCCTGACTTCAATATGACCATACACGGACACACTGACAGCACAGGGAGTGAACCATCCAATCAATTACTCTCAGAACAAAGAGCAAAAGCATGTTATGATTATCTCCTAAAAATTGGAGTGCCACAAAGTAGAATGAGTCATACTGGTTTTGGAGAGTCCAGGCCCATATCGTCCAATGTGACTGAAAAAGGAAGGACACTCAACAGGAGAGTGGAGTTTAACCTGATACCTAAAGAATAATGGATATGATCTAAAATCGGATGCTATAGTTCTGAATTAAAAATCGTTTTTATTTGTGAATCCTAGTGCTATTGTGCCTTTGCGGCAAATGTAATCTTTTCGGAGAAGGGTTATTACTTAATTCTTTGCAGTCAATGTTGCTTTCCATTCTTTATATCCCCAATATGCCATGGCCAAAAATAGGATATACATCAGTGTGAAAAGCATAAAACCTTTATAAAAATTTAGAGGAATTGCCACAATATTGCTGATAATCCAGGCAAGCCAGTTTTCAATTTTTCGTTTTGCCATCCACCACATAGCTGTGACAGCTGAGGAAGAAACCAACGAATCAAGCATGGGCGTATTACTATCAGTCACAAATACCAACAAGGTATAGATCAGAAGCCATGCAATAAGGAATCCTAATATGCCTACAGTCAATTCTCTTTTTGTACACCAACTGATTTGATAGACTGGTTGGTCGTTTGCCTGATGCCTTGTCCAGTTGTACCACCCATAGACGCTCATCAGAAAATAATATATATTCAATATGCCATCCGCATAAAGTGGCGGAGTTGCTATGAAAAAATATGCCCACGAAGCCAAAAGAACGCCTATAATCCCGGTAGGATAAACCAGTATATTATTTTTTCTGGCGTACCACACACTCATGATTTGGGCCAATGTGCTCAACCATTCCTGCCAGGTGACGTATTGAATATCATTAAAGAACTGAGTAACAATAGCATCTCCAGATATCATGAGGTAGAGTATAAATGATAAATGGCTCTCGCTGCCCTTTGTGATGCTCCTTTTTCTCCCAACTTGATCACAATATCTTTGTATGCATCCTTCATTTCTTTGCTTTTTTCACCAATTACGCTTAACTCTTTAGCTATATTTTCAGGTGTTAATTGGTGCTGGATAAGCTCTTTGACCACTTCTTTATCAGCAATGAGATTGACCAGTGATATATACTTCAGGTCGATCACACGGGATGCGATCATATACGAAAAGATACTTCCCTTGTAACAAACCACTTGAGGGACAAAAAAAAGCGCAGCTTCCAGTGTGGCAGTACCACTCGCTACCAAGGCTCTGTCAGCAATATGTAAAATGTCATAGGTACGATTTTTAATGAGTAGTACTCTGTCTTTTAGTCCTGATGCATGTATGATGGTCTCATAGATGGCGTCTTCTATCGAAGGTGCTCCGGCTATCAGGATCATATCACTAGTGTCTTTCGCACCTGACAGCATGATGGGCAAAATGGTATTGATCTCCTGACGCCTGCTACCGGGCAATAATGCGAGTATTTGCTGTCCATTCTTAAGTGGAATTACAAAATCTGGGTCGGCACCAAATTGGTCAATAGCATCCAATAGAGGATGACCAACAAAAGTACTCTGATACCCATATTTTTCAAAAAAGCTCGCTTCAAAAGGTAAAATGACAAGGAGCAGATCTGTCCATTTTCCCAATTGGTGTACTCTGCTTTTGTGCCAGGCCCATACTTGTGGCGTGATGTAATAAACTATTTTTAGCCCTCTCGCTTTAGCCCATTTGGCCATACGAAGATTGAATCCCGGATAGTCGATAAGTATAAGCACATCAGGTTGAAAGGTATTAATCTGAAGTTTGCATTGCTTGAACAAACCAAAAATGGTGAAGATATTTTTGATGACTTCTGCAAAACCCATAAAAGCGGTATGTCGGTAGTGTTGATCCAATGTACCACCCACCTGTTGCATGAGATCTCCTCCCCAATATCTCAATGTAGCATTGGAATCTAACTTAATGATTTCTTTCATAAGGTTGGCACCGTGCAGATCACCAGATGCCTCGCCAGCTATGATATAGTATTTCACTACGATGTAAGTATTTGAAAGTTACACATAAAGTACTATTTTCTTGTTTGTCTGATTAAATGGATAAAGATCGCACTTTCAGATAAGAAATAAGTCGCCTGCAAATTTGTATAACCAAGCCATGACATAAATTAGGGTAGGAAATACAATGCCTCTCATGGTATGGTCCGATTTTCTATTTTTAGCATAGTTAAACGGAATCAGATTGGTACACAACGCTATCAATGCGATCGTTCTAAACCTACGTCCTGCTGTCGATGCACTTACCTCAGCCATCAGTCCATAATGTGTCAATGTATTGAAAATAAATTCGACCAAAACAAAACCTAACACAGGAAACAAGCATCCAATCACAAAGCCCGTCAATATTGAGTTTCTTTCCAACATATCAATAATTTTCTAAATTTTTTATCTGTGCTAAGGTTTGATAATGAGTTAAATCATGTCCTGACGGAACAATGGAAACATATTTATTTTTTAAAGCGTAGATATCATTATACTGATCTTCGGGGTCTTCAAAGGACAAAAACTTACCCGTAAGCCAATAATATTTCTCACCACGGGGATCCACGCCCTCCTGAAATTCTTCTACCCACGTTCCTTTGCCTTGGCGACATACCTTCATACCTTTTATTTCATTGGGAGCACAAGCCGGAATATTTACGTTGAGCAATTTACAATCCCCCATAGGATTGGATAGGATGTACCTGATGATCTTTTCGGCATAAATTTTGGCAGCTGTAAAATCTGCTTCGAAGCTGAAATCAAGCAATGAAAAACCAATGGAATCTATATTTTCCATACTTGCTTCCATCGCTGCCGACATTGTGCCGCTGTATATAATATTGATGGATGAGTTGGCACCATGATTGATGCCAGACACACATAGATCAATTTTCTTGTCTTTTAGGAGGACATTTTTTGCGAGCTTTACGCAATCTACGGGGGTACCAGAACATTCGTATGCTTCGATCCCAGCAAAAACATT
>JBATLS010000317.1:0-2527 GCA_049289435.1 Saprospiraceae bacterium
ATATCAAATCTAGTTTTGCTTCATTATATCCTAACCTTTGGATTTGCAACTTGAATAAAGTTTAGTAGGATTTAGAGTTTTGGTATAATTTTGCCATATTGGTAGTTTTGCTAATGATTCTTTTTCTAAGTTTTTCGGGGGAAAGAACTACCATGCTATCTCCGAAACCAAGGATTTCACGTTCCAACTCAAAATTTAGTTGGACATGGATTGAAATCACGATACTCCCTTCTTCTAAAGTTTCGATCACATCTTGTGAATGATGGATGGGTTTCGTTATGACATAAGGAGCATTTTCCTTATCTACTCTTATCTTTACATTTTCTGGTCTTGCATTTTGACTAACTGTGACACCGATAATATTTTTAAAATAATCATCAATAGACGAAATGTGAGAAGCGATATATTTTACAACTTTTGGATAAGATATATTTGAAATTCTATCCAAAGCCAGATTAAGTATGACCTCTCGGGAATCTTTGATGCCAAAAACAAACCACCGATTTTTATACTCCTTAAGCCACCAGGGATGGAAAATGATTTCTTGTGCTGAGATTGCCTTAAAAGATTGATAACAGATGCTAATTGCTGCTTGATTTTGGATGGCTTCGTATATAATATTGATATGCTGAATACCTTTGAGACGGTCATTTCGCTCCAAGTGAATGATAGGTTGCTGATGAGTATTTGTGACAAAGACGTGATCCTCCAGCTTGGATACAATATCACTTAGATTCAGAACACCAGACTCCGTATCCATAGAATAAGGGATTCAGGGGTTGCATTCGCAAAATTGGTTTGCGGTTTTTTTATATATTTGTTGCACCAAAACAAATATAACACCATGCAGCTACAACTCCCCATATTTTCACGAGAGACAATATTGATATCATCTTGTTTGGGCTATTATACCAAAGATGGGATAGTGCAGTATATAGTCAACGGTCTGCCCGTGTTTGCCCACGGGGAGGAGGACTTAAACAGTTTCCGATATTGTACGTGTAATTTTATAGATCAGGGCTTGTGTAGTAAAGTAGAAGTACAACGAGCCTTCCACGTGAGCGACGACTCGATATACAGGTATTTCAAATTGTATAAAGAGAAGGGAATAGACGGTTTCTTTGGAGAGCGAGCCCGCTCCAAGAAGAAGTGTCACAAAGTGGTAGGTGAGTTGAAGGTAAGAATACAAAAACAAATAGATGAGGGCAAGAGTATCAACAGCATCGCCAAGGAGATAGGTATATCGGAGGGCACCATCCGGTATCAAATCAATCAAGGGTATTTAAAAAAAAAGCAATGATCAACCTGTAGTCGACACAGTAGACCATACTACCAATGCCACAGACAGGAATGCGATAGACCAGCAAAGTGCCCAGGGTTATGCCACTAGCCGGGAGTTGGACCGCACCTTATCTTCACTCAACAAGGCAGGCAATGCCCAGATGATACACGAAGCTCACAATGGACTACATTATGGCGGTGTACTGTTGCTGATACCAGCCCTTTTGAGTCAGGGCTTACTTAAAAGCAAAGACATCTATGAGTACGCAGAAAAGTACTACTATTCAATAGAGTCGATCATCCTTACTTTGGCAATAATGGCCTTATGTAGGATCGAAAATATAGAACAGATAAAAAATGTCAGGAGCGGGGAGCTAGGCCGATTGATCGGCATGGATCGCATACCAGAATCTAAGTGTTTGCGTGGTAAAGTACAGTACTTAGCGACACAAAACAAAGCCATACAATGGAACGAAGAGCTCATGGAGCTATGGAAAGATGGTATCACTGATCATACCGACGGCGAACTCATCTTGTATGTAGATGGCCATGTGAGCATCTATAACGGATATAAGGCCACCCTTCCCGTCAAATATATATCGAGACAAAAATTATGCCTTAGTGCCACCTCAGAATACTGGGTCAACGATGGAGATTCATTACCATATATGGTGGTGACTGGAGAGCTCAATGAGAAATTGCAAGAAATCATCATCGATCAGATCATCCCACAACTCATCAAAGTGGCATACATAAAAACTATCGAAGAGCCACTCACTTATCCCCAGACGCCACAGTGCACTTTAGTATTTGACAGAGAGGCATACGACTTTGATTTCTTTGAGAAACTCTGGGATCAGTACAGAATAGCCATCATAACCTATCGCAAATTTGTAAAAGATAAATGGGCTCATTCCGACTTCACACCTTATGAAATATCGGACAATGGCAATAAATCAACCATGGATATTTGCGAGAAAGCCCTGACCCAAAATACCAAGACTTACAGAGAAATCCGCAAGCTCGGTTCAAGTGGACATCAGACATCCATCATCACCACACATCCAAGTATGAAAATACAACATATCGCATTGAATATGTTTAATCGCTGGACGCAAGAAAACTTCTTTAAATATATGATGGCCAATTACAACTTTGATCAAATCATCGAATATGGTACCGAAACCCTTGATCCCGAGCTAAAAATAGTCAATCCCACCTACAAAAAATACAACAATCAACTCAA
>JBATLS010000318.1:0-1697 GCA_049289435.1 Saprospiraceae bacterium
CTTTTACTTCGATTTCTTGTATGGTTTTTTCGAGGTGGAGGCCGTAGTTTTTTACCAAGTATTTGGCCAATTGCTCAACATCTGTTTTATGTAGAATTAGGTCATATTTTCCTTCAAATCGGAGTTCATCTCCTTCAACGATTTTTTCAGTTTGTGAGGCTATAATTCCGGGTATATTCCATACTTCGATAGACTTTACTTCTACCTGCTTATCATTTTCATTCATCGAGGCTTGCCCATCTTGATTCGATTGCTTGGCCTTTTCAAAAAGCGGTTCGTTTATTATCGTCAATTTCCAAATTTCTATATTCTCCTTCACAGGAACTATTGAAAAGTCGAACATCGAAGCCATTTTTTGGACAAGGTCATTATAGATATATGCTGCACTGATGCTGCTGTCAGCCCTTAATTCCACGTCTAGGGCTGGCTCAAGTGGTATGGTTCCTTCAAACCGATATTCGTATCGTTTAAAATCAAGTGCGTTGTAACATTGAGCTACAATATCTGTCACCCCTCCATTTCTCCAGGCAAGGCCATATTTCTCACCATCAGTCATGGAAATATTGGAGACAGACCTATCTTTTGTGAGCGAAATATTAAGTGAGTAAAGTAATGGGTTGCCAATTTCTGGAACAAGTATGCTATCTTCTTTTAAAAATGTTTGTATAAACTCATCCGTGACCTGGCCAGGAGCGCCATGCCAGCGCAGGTAGCCATTTCTGTCTATTAGGAAGGTTTGTGGCATTTGGGTTACTGAGAAATTTTTGGCAGTTGCTTTTTTCTCATCAAGGGCTATCAAGGTTTCCATCGGTGTTTTAAGGAGAAACCTTTCAATTTTTTCTTTTGGGTCATAGGAATTGATGGAAATGAAAAGGAGGCTATCGCTGCTGTATTTTCTGGACATTTCGTTTAGATGCGGGATGGCTTCGATACAGCCCCCACACCAAGTAGCCCAAAATTCGAGGATAATGGTTTTGCCCTCAACTGATGTTGGCTTTTTGCCGACCCATCCATTTAGAGATATAGAAGGCGCTTTTATATGGTCGAAGACCTGTTGCGAGATAAGCGGCCCAGAGTAAAAAAACACTAGAATTGAGATGAAGCTGTTGTAATTTTTCATGTTAGAAAACAATTTTATGGAAAATCAATCATTTCAATAATTTTAGACATTTCATTTCCGCTGTATATCAACTCTCTTTTCTTATTTACCAAAATAAACCTTGGTACAGAAGTTATGCTCAATTTATATTCTAACTTGTCTTCAATAGCTTGGTTGTCTAGAACTGACTCCCATGGCAGGTTAATCTTACTATTTGATTTTTTCCATTGGCTTTTGTTTTTGTCTATTGAAATACTAATAATGTCTAACCTGTCTCCATTTTTTTGATAAAACTCTTTCATCCTTGGAATTTCTTTTATGCACGGACCACACCATGATGCCCAAAAATCTAGCAAAAGATATTCTTTAGTTATCCTATCATAGGGATGGAATTTATTTCCTTGGTTGTCAAGCAAGAATATGCTATCTAATTTTTCATCACTCTTAATATTCTTATCTTCTAAAAGCTTTAGAGCATGTTTGGGATTTTAAAAGCCCCAAAATGGGAGTCAGTTAGTAGCTTGCGGATTCACCAAAATCGTAAGCAATGTCAACACAATTTGAAGACCTTACCGACTCCCAGTGGCAAGTTATGGAA
>JBATLS010000319.1:0-1973 GCA_049289435.1 Saprospiraceae bacterium
AATACAGGCCATCCAAAATTGTATCAAATCACCGATCATAGGCATCATCCACGGTCCTCCCGGTACCGGCAAGACCACCACACTGGTACATCTATTACAGGCATTGATAAAAACGGAAAAAAGAATCCTTGTCTGTGCATCCAGCAATAATGCTGTAGATCTATTGGCTCTGAGACTGGATCAGCAATACATCAACGTCCTCCGTATAGGTAACATATCGAGAATTGATGACGACCTGATGCACCTGACCATAGAAGAAAAGATAAGAAATCACCCAGAATGGAGCAACATTAAGAAAGTAAAAATACAAGCACAGGAGTCAGATAAAAAAGCCAGCCAGTACAAAAGAAACTTTGGTCCTGCAGAGAGAGACGAAAGAAAACTGTACCGTAAGGAAGCCAGAGAATTGAGAAAATGGGCTAATGAATTGGAAAGCAGACTGATAGAAGATATTGTACTCAATAGCCAAATCATTGCTACTACACTCATAGGTGCCAGTCATCGGCTACTGCATGGGCACCACTTTAAAACCGTTATAATAGATGAAGCATCACAATCACTGGAAGCAGAATGTTGGAATGCCATACTAAAAGCTGACCGGGTCATCATGGCAGGAGATCATAAACAGTTGCCCCCCACCGTCAAAAGTCAGGATGCTATAAAACTTGGTTTTGATACAACCATACTTGATATTCTATCCGAACAAGAAGATATCAGCACCTTACTTAAAGAGCAGTACCGGATGAACAGCCATATACTCGGATTTAGCAACGAGAGATATTATAAAGGAAAGCTCACATCAAATGCGAGCGTCATAGATAGAAAACTTCGAAATGATCACCATCCTTTGGTATTTATTGATACTGCAGGTTGTGGATTTGAAGAAGTCATGAATGACCAGCAACGGAGTTTTGCAAATCACGGAGAGTTTTTCATCATCAGAGAGCACATACTGGCGCATTTAGAAAAACTTTCTGGTGCCAGCATAGCCATCATCAGCCCATATGCTGAACAAATCAGATATATCAGACAGCAATACACTGAAGATCAGCAACTGGTCACTCTTGATATTGATATTAACTCTATAGATGGATTTCAGGGACAGGAAAAGGAAGTGGTCTATATATCTTTGGTCAGGAGCAATGATCAAGGGGAAATAGGATTTCTCAAAGACGAGCGAAGACTCAATGTAGCCATGACCAGAGCAATGAAAAAATTAGTCATTATTGGTGATTCGGCGACTATTGCACAAAACAAACTGTTCAGTGATTTGATTTCTTATATTGAGGCCAATGGTCATTATGACTCTGCTTGGAATTATATGGGGTATTAGATAAGAGCATGAAATTATACTAATCTTTTGACTCAAGCTTCTTTTCTTCGTAACTGAGTATCTCATTAAATATTCTATCTAACTCTTCCCCCGAAAAATCTTTAAGTAAGATTTCTTTCTTGTGATCGAGTATAAAAATTTTAGGAGTTTTCGCGACTTTGACTTTGGCGTGATATCTCTGGTACTCATCAGCTGTATTGATAAAGTCTTCCATCCCTTTTTCCTTTATCGCAGGCCAACAGGTACTGGTCTTATCGCCACCTTTGGTACAAACTCCAAAAATCTTCACACCTTTGTTTCTATTATTTTGATAAAACTTCACTACATCAGGCATGATCTTAGAACAGGAACCACAATCAGGCGCCCAAAATATCAAGACGGTATAAGGAGACTGTACGCTATACAGATTGATAGGTTGGCCATCTTGTAGATATGTGGTAAAATCAGGAATCTTTTTCCCTATCAAGATCGGCCTTAAATCATCAGCATTATCCACCATTTTAGCGAGGAGTTCTTCATTTACCCATGGTGCTTTATTTTTGGAATAATAGTGATCAACTAAATGTACATATATTGCATCCAAGCCCACCATCTTCATTTCTGCAAATCTGTTGAGAAAGTCTGACAGATAATATCTATA
>JBATLS010000320.1:0-8709 GCA_049289435.1 Saprospiraceae bacterium
GGTTTTTACACCAGCAAAGAAAATATCGAAGAGTTGCATTTGCTATTAAGTTATTTTAACTCCAATCTAAGCACTTATTTTCTTTTTATGACCATATCGTCATATGGAATTGAAAGAGAGCAAATAATGAAGAACGAATACTTGTCAATTCCTATTAATTTGAATGATGGGCAAAGTTTAAAAATAAAAGAAGCAACAACGCAAATTTTATCGAAGCTAAAAGCAAAAAGCTTTTTGAGCAATTCTATTGAAAACAAAGACCTTGAAATTTTTATATCTAACAATATTGACAGCGTAATCTATGAGAGTTTAAATTTAGATATTGATGAAATTAATCTAATAAATGATAGTATAAATTACAATGTTGATTTATTTCACAAGCAAGAAAAATCAATAGCTCTAAACCCTGTTCAACAAGAACAAACAACAGCATACGGAAAAACAATCAGTGCTGAACTTAATGAATTTCTTGATAGTCAAGATTTGTTTGCAAATGCCACAATTTATAGTATCAGCAGGTTTACACCTTTAATGACCATTAAACTTTCTTTTGCTAAAAAACAAAAAGAAGTAGTTACATCTAAAGAGTTTGTTGATAATGTATTAAAAAAGATAGACAAAATATTATGGGATAAAAAAGCACCCAATATTTATTTTCGTAAGAAGATGAATTATAAAACAGGCGATGACGTGTACATTATTCGTCCAAACCAACGCAGATTTTGGTCTCAGTCAATGGCATTGGAAGATGCTTCAGAGTTAATTCTTGAAATCTTAAACGGGAATTAATAATGGCATTGAATATGATTGTTTACGAAAAATTCAAAAATGCTTTTGAGCAAAAATGTTATCGGTTAATCGTTGATGCATATCAAACATCATTGACAGAACAAGTGATTCAATTGGACTGGAACGAAAACGATATTTCTTCCGAATTGCACCGACATATAAAAGAAAATCCGTTAAGACTAAAATGGAAAGTTTCAACCAATGTAGAAGCCGATATTCCAAAAGACATTCCCAAGATTAAAGGTTTTTCTGACACATTTCCTAGAATAGATTTTAGGTTGACTTCGTTTATATCAACTTATGAATATGAGTATTTCTTTGAAGCTAAAAATCTTAAACAAAATGATTCTGCATTAAAACGCAGATACATTTACTCTGGTATTAATAACTTCGTTTCCAAAAAATATGAAAATGGTAGTTTGATTGGTTATCTCCTTGAAGGCAAAACAATGGAAACAATAAAAGGAATAAACTCTTTATTAGTAAAAGACAAAAGAAAAAATGAAACTTTAGTTTTAGAATCTAACAAATTAATAAAAACCTATTACGAATCTAACCATTCAGACATTGGAACGTTGAAGCATTTAATATTTGATTTTACGAACACATCAAATTGACAATACTAACGCTTCGCAGTCCTGCACATTTGCAAGCCACACAAGCCAACGTTCATACCAAAATTTGAAAAAGAGTATTGCAGCACTACCGCACAAGGACAGTGCTAACTCGGCACGACAGAACTTCAACAAAAAGTAGGGTAGCCACCAAAAAAAAGTGTTTGAGAAACTGTCCGTAATCGCCAACTTCTTTTAATGCAAACTGTTTAATACCCTATAAGCCCATACCCCCCTATCTCACATACACCGTCTTCCTATTGACAAATTCCATCATTCCGTCTTTTGCGAGTTCTCGGCCGTATCCTGACTTTTTAGTACCGCCAAATGGCAACCTGGGATCTGATTTGACCAGTTCGTTGATAAAATATGCACCATCGCTCACTCTATCTGCGTAGGACAATGCCAGATCGATATTGGTAGTGCAAATGGTCACTCCCAGGCCCAATCTGGACTGCTCCGATAGTGCAAAAGCATGGTCGATATCCTTGGCTCTGATCAAAGCTGCCAGTGGACCGAAGGTCTCCTGGTCAAAGGCAGCCATTCCCGGCACTACCTCGCCCAGCATCGTGGGTTCATGATAACACCCATCCTGATGGCCACCCAATATCAATTTTGCTCCTTGGCTGATAGATGTCGCTACTTGCTGCTGGAGTTGATCTGCTAAATCTTTTCTGGCTAGTGGTCCCACTTGGGTGGCTTTGTCCATAGGATCGCCGGATTTCAATTGACTGACTGCTTCGCTAAACTTCAATACGAATTGATCATAGATACCTTCTACCAAAATAAATCTTTTGGCTGCGATACAACTTTGTCCACAGTTGAGCATCCGGGCTGTCAAGGCAGTTTTCACCGTTTGATCGATATCAGCATCTTCGAGGACGATGAAGGCGTTGTTGCCACCAAGTTCCAGCACTGATTTTTTGATATGTCTGCCTGCTATTTCTGCTACTGCCGATCCAGCCCGTTCGCTTCCTGTCAGTGTGATTGCCTTGACACTATCATGAGAGATGATTTGTTCTGTACGGTCGTGGTGTACGATTAGATTTTGAAATACATTCGGTGGGAATCCAGCTTTCAAGAAAACGCCTTCGATGAGTTGGGCACATCCAAAAACATTTGGTGCGTGCTTGAGCAATCCTGTATTGCCAGCCACCAATGTAGGAGCTGCAAATCTGAATACCTGCCAAAAAGGGAAGTTCCAAGGCATGATGGCGAGGACAGTGCCGATAGCGTCGTGTCTCACAAAACTCTGTTGTGCATCTGTAGCGATCACTTCATCAGCAAGGAAAGTTCCAGCATTTTGTGAATAGTAATCACATACCCAAGCGCATTTGTTGACTTCTGCCCTGGATTCATTGATGGGTTTGCCCATTTCCAGCGTGATCATGGTAGCGTATTCTTCCACATTGTCTCGCAAGATCTGGCCAGCTTTTATTATCAATCCGGCACGCTCGGACAGCGATACCTTACGCCAGGACTCGAAGGCAGTGTGAGCACTCTCCAGCTTTGCGTCTAGTTCTTCTCCTGTGAGTGAGGTGTAAGTAGCGATTTCTTGAAGATTATAAGGATTTATGCTTTTGAATTCCATGTATTTTTTGTTATTTCAGTTTTATTTACAATGGGTTTACACCCCTCGTTTATAAATATTTTACCCCTTCAGGGTTTTGTTACAAAACATTAGCTTAGGCTAAAGTGCGCTGTCAAATTTAATATAAATTACGGTTCATTCCAATAATCTATCAATACATGCCAGGCTATTTGGCCATCTGGTCTCAAGCGTTGTCTAAGTTCATCTTGTTTTGTTTTGGATTTTCTTCCAGCCATAGCTTTGACCAATGAATCCACCACTGCATCCTGCCATCTATAACCACTGGTTGGTACATCTTCTACTTCCCAAGGATTTTCAGGAATGATAGCCTCAGCAGTTTGGTAATATTGAATCAATAAATGTTCATCTTCGAAAGAATCAAAACTTCTTTCCATGGCCACATCGGGCCAAAGGATTTTTACGATTAAGTTTTCAGGTTGATACACAGCAGTATATAAAGTGCCGAAACCTTCTTTAAACTTGGTATTGTATAACGGCGGATGCAAAAATGCCTTTGCCAATTCCTTAGCACTGATATTTTTTGATTGTAAATAATTTTTGATAAAATTGGAACGCTTCAGTGTTTGTTTGAATTGAGCATTTTCAGGCCAATCCACAGTACCCTGGTGATTGGTTGCAAATGCCTCGTTGGTGACCAAAGGAGCTTTGTCAGGAGCCAGCATAATCGTTTTAGTGACACCTTTCCTATCGACTATCGTGATATTATAGGACATGTGCGATGGAATACCTTTCAGTACTTTAACAGCTTCTTTGGTATTGTCACAAAACTCCAGGACATATCTCAATATAAATGGAATGCCAAAGCCATACCCTACTTCTTTACGACCACCAAAAGTAAGCGATAGACACAATCCACTATCATTCATACCATCCACAGCTCCGATAAGACAATCCGAAGTGGCGATCACTTTTTTTCCATTCCATTTACTTAATAGCAGGGTGCCTTCCAGCAAGTCAGGGTGGTAATCATAATTGCGCACCAGTTGTATTTCATCAGCTTTGATGACAGCCTGAGCACAAGCACTGATATAAGCCGGCGGCTGAAAACCCGTTAGAAAACGAGCCATGACAGTGTCAGCATTGGTGAGTTCACATAGGTGTACATAGGTGGGCCACATCTTGGGCATATACTTTTTTAGAGCATCTTGCGAAGTTTTCAAATCTGGAGTATGATCTGTATCCTTGGAAAGAAACCATGATCTGTAACCGGGCCAATAGGTATCAAATAGTTTTTTCCATTTTGCTCCGGCCACGGTTGGCTCAGAGACAGCATTAAAATTTAATTGCATTTTTTATTTTTAAAATTATAGCTCATAATTAAGAGTATGTTTAAAATTCCATCATTTGTCTGCAAGCGGCCAATTTCATTTTATACTGTGTTATATTTTTCGTTGTAACTACCAGTTACGACTGCAAAATATACCTTGTCAAATTAAATTTGCTCGCTTTCGCTCAAACATGAAAATTTAAACATACTCTAAGAAGTGATTTAAACACGAATGTTAAAATCACTTCCTTATGGAGAATCAATCGTATTACTTCGTCAAACTACCTGACAGCGGCAGTTTTATTCTTTTATCTTCGACGATGGTGGACACATACTTCGAGCGGATCGCTTTGATCCAATCCTGTGCTCTCTGATTTAATTGAAAATCGTCAGTCATCATCCGACCTCTGGATACTATGATACCCAAATCTGCCCCTTCATAGAGATAATCCCCTTTTTTGGATACATGCAAAAAGAAGGCTTCCTTTTCTGACTCCACTGCTCTACGGTGTGTATCCATCCGGTCAAAGATTATGTGGCCATTATCAAACATTTTATAAATACCTGACTCGGGGGCATCATACACATATTCGATGGTATCTTCAGTGTGTTTTACGATCAGTTGACTCCAGCCGTCCACATTTTCTTCTTTGGCCCATCGAGCGTTGAGTTGATTGACATTCAATTTGTACTCGACATCCATCCACTCTAATATATGAAACATAAATAATGGGGCATCTGCCAAAGCAAATACGGCGTGATTGGTAATAGAACTGGCACCTGTCACCCTTGGGTTGAGCTCTCCGAGATATATTTCTCCATTGTCCTGGTCTATCAGAAAATCAAGCTCAAAGTATCCTTTATACCCTTCTTTGCGCAGTTGATCTCCAAATAATTGGGTATATTTTGTCGCTTTCTTGCGTATTGCTGGAGTAAATGCATTGGGATAAATTTCATTGCCACACCATCCACCTTTGTACGGAGTGAGATCTTTAAATCCTACGAGCTCTGTCATCAGTGGTGCTACTATGGTACCGTGTCTGGTCACACATGCTTCAATGGCCGAACCTTTGCAATTGATCCGCTTCATGACCTTGACTTCCTTCTCTTTGATGATTTCGCTGGCATATTTATTAAACTCTTCTTCATTGGAAATAAAAAAAGTCGTGTGTCCTGAATCACCATATGGCGTCTGTATGACCAAATCTGTACCCAAAGCCTTAGACACTTTATTGAGGTGTTTATAGTCTGTGACAGGCGTCAATACGTAGGGTACGCATGGAACACCTGCTTTTTCGGCGATGCGATTGGTGTTCACTTTGTTGTCCATGAAGTTACGCATCTTCGCTGATGGAAACATGACTTCTAAGCCCAATTTCTTAGCTAGTTTTTCAGTCTTTTCGTCAAACATCAGAAACATGGCTTTGCCCGCTGTTTTGCCTTTTTGTCTGGTTTTCAGATAATCCTGTACTTCTGGATGTTGCAAAAGATAGTTGTTGATATCTTCTATACTGGTAAATTCATCATGAGGGATGTCTTGTTTTGGCGAGAATACATTGGGATGTCTTCCATCAAAGCATTCGATATGGCATATGAATTTAAAACCTTTGATCCATTCATCAGCCCCTAACAAATTGAAGTTGGTGGCACTAATGAAATAAAGAGGTACTTCATTTTTATGAAAAAATCTCCTGATGTCTGCTACACCATCGAGTATCTCTGGCTTTACTACTTTTTTTACAGTTTTTTTGACAGCTGATGTTTTTTTTATTGTTACCGCTGTCTTTGCTTTTGTTTGCACTACTTTACTATCACTCATATCTTAAATTTATATTTTTTATTTGTTTAATTGATTGTCAAAATTTTGTTTTTATCCATGCCGAATATTTAATCCAACAAGTTTATATCTTTTTTTTATTTTTTGAATGTCGAATACTCTACACCTGGAATTTTTATTAAATGATGACCCTAACCTATCGAAAAGGCAAAACCCCAAGTTCTGTTGACAGTTAAGTGACCTTAGATTTGCTATTTCTACTGGGTGATTTGCTCATACCCATAGACCCCATAGCCGTGGTTGCTTTATAACGGTTCAGGACGCTTTCATTAAATACTCTGAGACCAAGATCCTCTCTGTAACCATGAATTTCGCTAACGTCCAAGGCTGTCAGAAAATTGATGATCTCTTCGCTCACCACTTGACCCGGCACCAGTACAGGAAAGCCAGGCGGATACGGAATGACAAAAGTAGAAGCCACTAAAATTTTACCTTTTTTCATGATTGATAAACAACTGCCTAGTGGCACATATTCATAATTTTCCTCATCGTAAGCCATAAAGTACGCATCTCTGATATTACCACCCGGTACTCCTGGTACTGCCTGAAAAGACTCATGAAAATAGCTAAAATCAGGTAGTGGTGGTACATCTTTAGTCAATGAATGAATTCGTTCATTCAATATTTCTATCTCCTGTGTATTCAGAGATTTAAACTCTTCGTCCAGTTCGTCTGCTATCCTCAGCAAAGCATTGGTCAGATAGGTGATGCTACCTCGCGTAGTACCAATATTGGTCATAAATAGGACCGTATTTCTCGATGTTTTGTTAATCTGGATATTAAATTTGTCCATCAAGTACTTGTTTTTGAAAGTATCTCCATCTACTCCTGTCCTACCCACATGCAAGGTGATCTTAGTGGGGTCAAGTACAAACTCATCGTTTGCCCATGCATCTTCCATACGATTCCAGCCATCTTCTTTGGTATAGTATTCTTTGAGACCAGACTGGCGATACTTATCAGGAATGAAATTGCCCACTGTTAGTATGTCAAAATATTTACTCAGCTGGGGATTATCATCTATTTTGGCTCGAAGGACCATAGCCATTTCTACACTTTTTTCTACCAATTCAAAACCTTCCAATTGTACTTGCCTTCGACCCACATCCAGAGATGCCAACATTTGATAATTCGGTGATGTAGATGTATGTGTCATATATGCCTCCAGAAAAGTTTCTTCACTTTTGCGTCGAAAATCTTCATCCCATATATGGATCATCGAACCCTGTCTAAAACTACTAAGCGTCTTATGGGTGCTTTGAGTCGCATATACCCTGATACGTACCAGATCGGGATCGGGCATGATAGGTATGTCATCTTCTCTCAAAGTTTCCTTATACTCTGCATACTGTGTTTTGTAAGGACTGCCTTTGAATTTTTTATACAGTTTATCTGCCGTAAACATGGCTGTGCGTTGCTTATAATTGGTACCAAAACCAGCAAATGCAAACCAAGCTTCGTCCCACAAAAAGACCATGTCAGGCTTGATCGCTAATATCTCAGACATGACTCTTTCTACATTATACACTATACCATCAAAGGTGCAATTGGTCAGCAACAGCATCTTCACTTTGTTGAGTCTTCCAGCTGCTTTCAACCTCAATAACTTGCTTTTGATGTGCTCCAGTGGGACACCGCCATACATCGAATACTCTTCGATAGGGTACGAATCTAGATAGACGGGGAGAGCTCCTGATAATACCAATCCATAATGATGTGATTTGTGACAATCTCGGTCTATGAGCACTACATCACCGGGTTGCACCAAGGCTTGCATGACTATTTTATTTGCCGTGGATGTACCATTGGTGACAAAATAGGTGTGTTGAGACCCATATGCATCGCTGGCCAATTCTTGTGCTTTTTTGATAGGTCCAGTCGGTTGCAATAATGAATCTAGCCCTCCGGTGGTAGCTGATGTCTCTGCCAAAAACATATTACGTCCATAAAATTCTCCAAAATCATTGATCCATCGGGATTTAAAAACTGAATTCCCCCTTGAAATGGGCATAGCATGAAACACCCCTGTTGGTTTTTGGCTGTAATCTACCAAGGCTGAAAAAAACGGTGTTTCGTATCTGTCAGCAATACCTTGCATAATGGTCAGATGCAATTCCTGGATATCCTCGGTCTGATAGAATATGCGACTAAAACCTTTAATCGTGCTGTCCTTCAGATGCCCCAAAGAAGTATCTGTAACATAGTATGCATCCAACTCAGGCCTGAATTGCTTAATCAATGTACCAATTAATGGCCCTAGATCTGCTTCTGCTTTTGTAGAGTAATCCAAATTGAGCACCTGTTGGATATATGGCTCTATAAATGGAGTGATCAGTTGGGACTGATAGGGTGGCGCATATCGCACGACCACTGCTTGTAAATTATGGTTAAACAGCAAGGCTATCATAGCATCTTGAAATGATCGTTGTACGACGATACTATACGTAAATTTATCATTGGATGTACGAAGGTTTCTAAAACTACTTTTTAGATTTACCTCTTGTTCTAATGAGATGTTATCTACAAACATGACTTCAAAATGGTTTTTTCTGACGATGTTGAGTTGCTCATGATCCTCTGCAGACTCTAT
>JBATLS010000321.1:0-6276 GCA_049289435.1 Saprospiraceae bacterium
GGCATATATTGAAGGTGATTATTAAAGTTAAACGACCTGACACCCACACTCAACGCCCACACCTTCGTTTCTTTCTCGATTATTTTTAAATTTTCAGCAAGTTACATGTTGTACGATGATACCGACCGGATGGTAGGTGGCATTGTGTGACATGTGACGGAGTCACAAACTCGTTGTACAAGATGCCGACTGTAAAGAGGTATCTTGTACAACGGTTACGTATATAAAACGTTTGGCATTTCAAAGAACTTTCCTTTCAGGTTTCAACTTCTTTTGATACGAGATGAAATGCTCAATATCGCATTGATTGCCAAATGTTTTATATACGATGTTACCGTGCGTTATTTCTTATGTTTCAATCAATTCTTTTGTCATTATTATTGATTTTTCAGCCGCAATAAAATCAACAAATCCATATTTCTTATAAAATCCATACGCATAATTTTCTCTGTCAACGCTCAACGAAATCCGTTTTAACCGATTGTCTTTTAGCCTGTCAATCATTGCAGTTAACAATTGTTTTCCAATTCCTTTACCTCTGTATTCATTTAGTACGGCCATGCTCAATTCTGGGGTTTCATTATCAACGAAGCCAAAACCTTTGATAAACCTAATCCAAATCGCCCCTATGAGTTTACCATATAGTTCCGCAACAAGACAAAAGTCACCCGTTTTTCCGAAATCTTGAATGTATTTTCTCAATGCAGGTTGCTCAATAATCTCACGTGGCAAAACAATTTTCTTGTCAGCAACGAAAACAGCTTGATATAGCATTTCTTTTAGAAAAGAATATTCTATCGGCTTAATATCTCGTATGATGAGGTCTCTATCAGACATTGTTATTCTTTAATCTTTGCGTACCTAATCTCATCATATATCTTGTTGTTCTTACATACTGATTTCTTGAAAACAGCTTCTTTTATGTATCCGCATTTCTCTAATACTCGCTGAGATGCCTTGTTGAATTCAAAAATTCCTGTATGAATCCTTACAATATCAAGGCTTTCAAATCCCCAGTCAGTTATCAGACTGACTGCTTTTGTTGCAATCCCTTTATTCCAAAATGGTTCACCAATGAAATATCCAATCTCCGCACTTTTCCTATAAACATCATCTCCAACCGAAAGACTAATGTTTCCGACGTATTCGCCCTTAAACTCAATCGCAAAAAAAGTTTTTGGATTTTGTGAATCAATCATTTTCTTGAAATTATCTGCATCTCTCAGGGTGTATGGCTTCGGGAATGCATCTCTCAAATTAACACTCACTTTTTCATTATCAGCATATTCAGATAATTTTGCTAAATCCGAATCAATTAATTCTCTAAGTTTAACATCTCCATTTTCAACTGTTGTAAATTTATTTCTCATACATGTTAAGAGTTTGCTGTTTGGTTCTTTCTAATGCACGCTAACATTGCTCTATACTAAACCTTCGTATATATCACATACAAAAGTACTCATTATACCTAAAAGCCCATTTCGTTTATTGGACTTTTTATGGCCTGTTTCAACTGATCTGTTATGCAGGCATATATTGAAGGTGATTATTAAAGTTAAACGACCTGACACCTACACTCAACATCCCACACGATTATTTCTCCCTCAATCATCCAGCCCCTTTCCATCCAGTATTTTTGGTACGTACTTCTCTATTCTGGCCTCTCTGGTCTTCGATTGTTTGGCTGATGAAAAATACAACAGATAGCCCCTTTGGCGTCCGGGAGTCAATGCCTTGAATGCCGTTTGCAATTCCGGCATATCGTCCAGCACAGTTTGAAATGCCTGAGGCACTTCGTATTCAGTAGTTTTCTTGAGTGCTACTTTTATACCTGCTTTATCGAGTGCTATGGCTTCTTTGATGTATGCTTTGATGGTCGTTTTATGGTCCAATATTTCTTTTAAGCTTGCGAATCGGATCTGGCGCGCTGCCTGCACATTTTCAGTTTGTTGGATCAGCATGCCTTTGGGATCTTTGAGCAAAGCGCCTTGCATAAACAACAAAGCACAGTAGTCCTTAAAACCATGGATCAATACAACGTTGCTATCTTCATTTGTATAACAAGGACAACCCCATTTCAATGTTTCGATGAGTCCACAATCGAGTACGATCATTCGCAATGCTTCATATGCTGCTTGCCATTTAGATTTTTTGGTAAAAAACCAGTCAATTTCAGGGTTCATAGGTTAAAGTTATTGTTGTGAATGTTTTAATTTTTTGCATTCAGGACGAAAATACTACGAAAGTACGATAAATATGGTTTGAAACAAAGTTCAATCACAGGCATTAACCAGCCATTTTTTAAAACATATTTTTTAAAGATGGTCTATCGCTTTTTTTCAATTACATACAAAACACAAGTTTTCAACCATGGATCATTTGCCAATAAAGGATGTTCAAATTCATATAGTTTTGTCATACCTATCTTTGTCATGATGTGTTCCGATTTGACATTTACTTTAGGAGCGATGGAGTATATTTTTTCTATCATCAACACGTTGAATGCATAATCCAAACATCAATTTGCTCCTTCAGTTGCATAGCCTTTATTCCACTCGCTACTCTTTATTCTCCAACCGATGTCAATACAAGGGGTGAAATCTGTCACGTATGTTTGTTCAGAAAGCCCTATCCAGCGCAATGGCTTCTTCCAATAAATTAATGATGGCTTGTTCTTCGATATCATCCGGTGATGTATAAATTTTATAGAATATTTGTTTATTCGTCCCGTGCGTCAGGTAGTTTTCTTCGTCTCCAAGTTTGTTGCCATACCAAAATCCTAGCAATACCCCTTCTTTGATACCACCTCTCGGTACAGTTGCAGGCCAAATGATACAAATGCCTTTTTTGCCATAGAAGAAAGGAACATTATAAGATATTTTTTCCTTACAGTAATCAGGCAAATTTTCACTGATGATTTGTCTTAGAATATCCAGAATCAGTCTTTCACCATCAGGTAGTATTTCGTACAATTCCAATAATGATTTAATTTTCATTTTAATGGTGCGTCAGTTTTCCGTATTTTTTTAATGCCAGTGCTACATCCAAAATTGGTACACGCATATTGCCATCTGAAAGGTCTTGTTTTTCAAACATATCCAGATTGTGAATGTCATAAGTATGGCCTCCCAGATCCAGCATAATCACATCAAAAGTAAAAGCAGTCTCCGTATTCGCTATAAACCAATGTATGTTTTCCTTCTCGTCAGATATAGAAGAACTTTGACCGGGTTTTATGTTTTTGTCTAAAGTAGGTTTTATAATCAGGTTATTACCTTCTTGGCTTATCTTTTCATAATGCCGCAAGTGCAACTCACCGTTGAGCACCAGGTGCGCAGAAGCCATGTTGCTATGTCCATGTGGGATAATGGCCCGGTTTTTTTTCATACCAAAGATTTTTTTGATAAAAACTGTGTTTTCCGGCAATCCCTGCATCTTTGGGAAAATAACTTTTTTAGTATTTACTCCAATGTCTGGAAAGTTAAATCCTTTAATGAGTTTATCAAAGTCAGTAAATTTAAGGATGTCTTCCAACGGTATCTGAGCAAATAATTTTTCGATTTTAAATTGCCACTCAGAAGGACTGATAGAATCCTTTCCTAAGTCCATACAATAATCATTAAGTTTCTTGGCCCAATGATCAGATATTGGTTTAATTTTAGGTGATAATACTTCGAAAGCAATCAGAGAATCCATCAAAGCAAAAGTAGTCACCATATCCAATAAGTCTTTTGAAAATGTTCTTCTGTCCATGGATTATAATTGTTTATACTTTAGTAAACTTCTTTCCGAATATCATCACCGATTCCACTTTTCCGGATTGACCCAGATTAAAATTGAACAGGCTTGCTGAACGACTTCTCTTATTCTTTAAGGTTATGAAGGTATCGTAATGCCAATGCTCAGTATCGTACTTCTGATAATCATTAAAATTCAAGTGGAGCTTATCATTTGTAATACTAACCGTCAATTTGCCGAGCATTTCGTTTTTGAAAGTGCCGGTGTATTGAGTGAGTTTAAGCGAGGGCATTGTATTTATTGCTCGCTCATCTTTCCGTTTTTTGAGTGCATCCTGGTCTTTTTTGTAGAAGCCGCTATATAACCTGAATAATTCTGCATGCCAGTCGCGGCTATCGTCCCCAAAAACAAAAAGATCAACTGCTTTATACATGATGGCATGACGCAGCTCTGCATGATCCAGATTGGAAAATACATACACGGCCATATTGTGGTCCCGAACCAAACCGGCGATGGCAACGAGACCAGAAAGACTGCCTGTATGAAAATCAAGTTTGGTACCTTTGTAATCCTGCTGAAACCATCCCAATCCATAAGTATTCCATTTTGGTTTTGTCAGTGCATTGGTCGGATATGCACCATCTTCAGGAAGCATGGCCTGGGGTTTAAACAGGTAATTAAAAGTAGCTGGACGAAGCAGCGTATCCCCTTTGTAAACTCCATTGTTTACTAAAAACTTGAGATAGTTACCGATATCATTGGTGCATGACCATATCATGCCAGCAGCACCGATCTGATCTGAAAAGGTATGATTCATTCTGAGTATTCCATCTTCTGTATCATGATAATATGGATAAGTATAATTTCCGGCAGTGAGAATATCTATAGATTTTGCCCGGGTTCTGTTCATCTCCAATGGTTTTAAAATGTGTTGTGTCACAAAGTCTGACCAATGCTGTCCACTCACTGCTTCTATCAATTGTCCGGCGATGACATACATAATATTCTGATATGTATAGCCACCCCGCAATGGATATACCTTGTTTGCCAAAGCAAATCTTTCTACTGTCTCAGCGGAGGACAAACTATCCAAAATCCATAATAAATCTGCATTTTCAATCCCTAGATTGTGGGTCAACAAGTCTTTTACTCTCGCATCATCAGAGACGTACACATCCGATAATTTAAATGATGGCAAATGGTCTCTGACTTTATCGTTCCATTTGATTTTCCCCTGATCAACGAGCATACCAATTGAGATAGCTACAATGGCTTTGGTGGTAGATGCCATGGCAAACAGTGTATTGTTGTCCACTGGTAAGTTGGCTTCAGCATCTTTGACACCATATGATTTTTGAAAAACGATTTCGCCATCTTTGACCACTATCGTCGAAAGACCCGGAATCTTCCAGTCTTTCATGCCTTGTTCGATCATCGCATTCAATCGAATGTTATTTTGATTTTGGGCATTCGTCAAACTTATCAGCATAAAAAAAGCCAATAAGGTGCTAAAGATTTTCAATTTGTGCATTGGTCAAAAGTTGGTTGTTTGATAAATAATATTCTCCATCAAAAACAAAGGTCTTATTTATTACTTTTGAGATGGAGCATAAATTTAGAACTAATTTGTGAGACTTTTCAAAAAAATATTACTTCAAGATATAGAAGTGATTTAAAAACATATTGTTAATTCCTATGCAAGTCACCGGCCTGCCGAACAAATTCTTTGGCAGGCAGGTTGAAACCCAGCTTTTCATAAAATTTAATCCCCATTCCCGATAGCTATCGGGATTGGCTATGAAAATGAAATTTTATATCAATCTGAATTCCAAGCACTTACATATCATTTTAACATACGTTTTTAAATGACTTCATAAATTGTTTTCCGAAGTATTCTCAGTGGAAATAATCTTTCAGATGAGTTAAAAACAATAATTTGAAGTTGCAAAATTTGCTCTTAACTGACATGTATAACTGCTCGATCCAGGATTATTTTTTGGGTAATTTTTTCTTTTTTGGCTTAGGATCGGGAAGCGCAGTCATAGACCCATGCTGGCGCAAGTTTCTAACCGTTATCAGGTTAGATAAATCAGTCCGATACTGGCCTGATTAATGTAACTTGTGCCTACTTAAAAAAAATGAAAAAAAAATCTTCATCCACATCACCAAAGACTCTCGTTCGTCGAACTGATTGGGCCAAATATGGTAACAATGAGTCACAATGTATGGTAAATAATATGGAAATAAATCAATGTGCAGGTAAACTAGTAGTTGCAACACACGGAAGAGGATTGTGGGAGGTACCATTGATTTTGAGTCCTGATGCAACTATTGTTACAGGAACAGTAACTTGGAATAAATCTCGTACGGTTGCAAACAATATTTTTATACCAACGGGCGCAACATTAAACATTACAGAGGCTGAAACACTATCCATGGTGTGTAGAGATAGTTAGGCATATCGTCTGAATTTTCAACTACTAATTTTTTACCGTTTTGAAAAACAATTATTATGCTTCTCCAATCCGTTGTTGTACT
>JBATLS010000322.1:0-6921 GCA_049289435.1 Saprospiraceae bacterium
GGTCAATGCTTTTCCTATCACATCAGAAAGCAAGCGGGCTTTTCCCGCCATCATTTCTGCCAGTTTTTTGCTGCTTTTGATGGTCTGACCTACGTGAACGCAAAAGTCCTTTATGAGGTTTTCAAAACTTTCAAAATTCTCGGACATAGGCTTGATGCCTTTTTCTGTGACTTCTGCTATGGAAATTTTTGTGACAAATTGTCCATCCCGATACAGATGAAAACTCAAATAGTCTGTAAAAATCAAGTTGTCTAACGAAGCTTTGTATCGGTCAAACTGCTCTTTGTTTCCTGCCTTTTTGGCTCCGTCCAGGTCTTTGTCACCTATGTCTTTGGCCTCTATAAATCCAACTGGAATATCTTTATTGGTCAAAATGTAGTCAGGAGCTCCACAAGATTGTCTTTTGGGTTCGTTGGTCGCTCTGATGTCCATAATCAAACTTTCTAAAAGTTGTTGCAGATCACCACGGAAAGTATGTTCAGTGGCATTACCAAGTTTATACCGGTTGTTGACACTGTCTAAGTATTGAGCTGTAGTCATGGATGCTATAGTTATATTTGGCTGCTGCAAGTTACTACATTCTTACTTATTGATTTATTCTGGCGTTTAAAATTTTGTCATAGTTGCAACTAATATTTGACCTACTCACTATTTTATGATCTCTGCATCCAGCTTCTCCTCGACAATTTTGCCATCCAGCACAGATACAAAATAAGAGTGACTCGTAGCATCCATAGACACCGCCTGAGATGCTATTCCATTGACAAATAAGATGCCCGATCTGTCGTCACATGCGTATCCAGGACTTAGTTTGCCAGTAAGGATATTATGATGATACAAAGGCCTTCTGGCAGGCTCTGAGTTGTAGTGTGGACAATGACTGTACTTAAGGAAACCAAGACACTCCACAATGGTAAGTTCCTTTGGCCTTGAATCTGTAGTGCCAGCTTCAAACCAAGCAAGTGACCCAGCACTCCCTCCAGCCAATACGATTCCTCTGTCATATGCGATTTTGAGTGCTATGTCTATTCCCTGTGCCCGCCATATCGCCATCATGTTGAGGGTATTTCCACCACCCACGATAATGGCATCCATGGACAAAAGTATATCTTCCCAAGATTCTTTCTGTTCATGAGAATTGATCCAAACCCGCATCACGTGGGGTTCTACTTCGAGACTGGAGCAAGTCTGATAGAAGCGCATTATACCAGTAGGATTGTCACCTGAAGCAGTGGGCAGATAGCAAATCCTCGGTTTTTTCTTTCCAGTAAGTGTAGCAGTGTATTTTACAAATTCTTTATGCGGACCGCCACTACCATGAATAAATATTTTTTTATCTACGGGTGCATTCGTTTGGGCTGTGAGAGGCATAGCAAAAAAGGATAGGATTAGGATCAATAATTTATTCATTCTGAGTAAGTATAAGAAGGGATTTAAAAACATAAATATAACAAAAAAGTCAATCATTTTTGTACATTTTACCATCTTTCATCACAAGGCTTATCTTCCACAGATTTTTGATATCTTCCGATGGGTCACCAGATACAGCTATAAGGTCTGCCAGCAAGTTTTTCTTTATTCTACCGAATCGATCGCCATATCCGAATACATCAGCATTGACAGAAGTAGCAGATTTCAAAACATCTATATTTTTCATGCCGTATTCTACCATCAGTTCCATTTCTCTGACGTTTTCTCCATGACTAAATACTCCCACATCACCCCCCATGCATATAGTCACTCCAGATTTTATAGCCATCACTACACTCTTCTTTTTGTCTTTTATCCTTTGACGGTCAGCTTCAAATCCTTTTTTCCACCCAGCATATCGCATGATGCTTTCGCCAGCCGATATCGTCGGTACAAGTGCTACACCATGTGCTTTCATGAGCAAAAATGTCTCTTCAGTACCGAGATCTCCATGTTCGATAGTAGATACTCCTGCTAGTGTTGCCCGCCGCATGGCTTCTGGGGTGACAGCATGGGTGACTACTTTTCGCCCGCTGCTTGTGGCAACTTCTACAGCCAATCTGAGTTCTTCGAGTGTAAATGTCGGTTGTGGTTCCTGATTCATCCCCCAACGATAGTCGGCATAAAGCTTTATAAAATCTGCACCATTGCCTATTTGCGTTCTAATTTCTTTGATGAGATCATCATGTCCATCGGCTACTGCAGCACCGATTTCATTTGTATTGTCGGGTGATTGTTTTGGTCCATAACTTCCAGTAGCCACTATAGCACGGGTCGAAATGATCATTCTGGGTCCGGGGATAAGTCCTTTTTCAATGGATTCTTTGAGCCCTGCATCATCGTACATAGCTCCTTCTGTACCCAAATCTCTTACGGTGGTAAATCCTGCCAGCAATGTGGCTTTTGCATGGTTGGTGGCACGTATTGTTCTTTCGGCACGACTTTCTTTCAAAACCTGATCATGCCAGGCAACTTCATCATATGGATGAAGAAAAAAATGGGCGTGACCTTCGATCATACCCGGCATCAAGGTCTTGCCCTTGAGTTCTATGACTTCAGTATCCTTTGGCAGCTTGAAAACCATGGGGCCGGCTTCTTCTATACGATTGTTTTTGACCAGAACGACCCAATCTTTTTGCATTTGTTCACCATCGAACACACGATCTGGTTTGAGTAAAATGTATGTATCTGCCGACTGGGCAAATACTGAACCTATAAAAAAACTGAAGAGGACTAGGATTGAAAATTGATTCATTAGAATTTTTTATCATGGTTTCGATATAAATAAGGTATCAAACGCTCGCTGTATTTCTGCTGTTTTCTGAATGATTACTTATTTCCTTAAAGTGGATTCAATTTTCTCTCAAGGATAGGAATATTATAATGCAATAAAATAATATGTTGAACCAATTCAAAAACAATGAAATGGTACAACATTTACATTAGCAATCAAAACGATAAGTTCCAAACTGAAAAATGCTACTACACTACTTGGGTTTTTTGTTCTTTTCAGGACTTACCAATTTGAAGTATGAAAGTTTGAACTTACTATCGACTACTTCTCCTTGTACTTCAGCTTTTCTAATGGCTGAACAAAACCCATCGTGAGCATGGGCATCGCCATGATCATTAAGATTACTTCCAGTGACATAATATGATTTGTCATCAAAGCGAATAGCCAGATCACAACCGCTCCCGTCCATTCCAAATTGACACTGACCGCATGATGCTTCGACCAACATCACTTTTTTAGTAGCATCAGGTTTGGCAGCAAGTTTTGAATTCTTCTGAGCGCACATAACAAGAGGCAATGCAAAAAATGCAAAAACGAAAATTAAATTTTTCATAAAATATTGTATTTATTATTGAAATGTTAGACTTAAAAAAAGATAAACGTATATGTTTCAAATTTTAATAGTAAAGATATACTTAAAGTAAATTAAATTGCAAATATTTTAGGTTTATTCGTTTGATTTTGAACATATTAAAATTAATATTTTTCACAATTTAATTTCTTTTTACTCTAAATATATTCAGAATTTATGAATTACTATAACTAAAACAGTAAATATGTACATTATGATTTTATGATATTGATCAGTTTTGTCCCATCTAAATGCAATCATTCCATTTTTGTCTGGTAGATTTTATTGTGAAATTTCAAAATTGCCTCCAAAACTTGTTCAGGAGATTCAAGATGTGGGTAGTGTCCGGCATCCAGTATAGACACGATATCTGCGTTGGGTACAAGTTCATCAAATCGATCGGCCATATGTTGACCTGATATAGGATCAAGTGCCCCATTGATCAATCTGATAGGAACAGTAGGGTACACCAAAGGAGATATCCATCTTTCACGATAAGTAACCCGCTCTTTCATATATTGTATGACCCTGGGTATCATTGAGATACCATCATTTTCAGTGATCAGCATCCATGAATCAGTAAGAAACTCTTCGGCTGGAGGATGTTGTTTGCTGAAAATATTTTTCATATTTCGGTGGTAAGTAGCTTCAGTTGTTGACTTGGCTATCCATGGGCCAATGGGAGAAAGTAGTAATCTTTGTATTAACCTGGGTCTGTGGGTTTCGTGAAAAATACCTCCATTCATCATTATGCAGGAAAGCCATTTGACGGGTGATTTATTTTCTGATTGTCTCGCCAACAATTCCTGAGCTACTGTGTCACCCAAATCATGAGCCAAAATATGTGCTTCCTTTATGTCAAGTGCTAATAGCAGTTTTTCAATTATATCAGCTTGATAAGCCACAGTGATTGATTGCCTTGGTTTTGCAGATCGACCCAGACCGATCAAATCTGATGTGATTGCATCAAAATGGCTGGTCAATTCAGGCCATATTTCAGCAAAATCCCAAGAAGATGTTGGAAATCCGTGAATGCAAAGGAGCGTCGAACCCATACCTGATCTCTTGTAAAAGACATTAAGATCATCTATTTCAATCGTGTTTCCTTGGCTATACCAGTCTTTAGATTTTATTTTCATACAAACAAATGATTATTTATTTACAAAACAAAATTTATACTTAAAGAGATTTTAGTTTATTGATATTAAGAGTAGCTAAATATTCAAAATAAATTATATTTACCTTTCAAAAATCAACACATCATTTCGCCATGCACATCAATAATAAAATAATCTGTATTTTAATCTTATCCTTTTATTTGTCTGTGAATGGTCAGGAAACAATGCAGAGTTCTAACATGCCAAACAGACCAACTTTGGATGCCCGTCTGTTGTCTGCAGATCCGATCATAGAAGGTAGAGTGATCGGTGACCCTATTTGGGATGCAATAGAGCCTATAGAAACCATGACACAAATCAAACCTCACGTTGGGAAACCTGCCACAGAGAATACTAGCATTCGGGTAGCATACACTTCAAAAGTATTTTATGTAGCTGTGGTGTGTTATGACAGCGATCCAAAAAAAATAGTTGTTTCGGATTCGAGACGTGATGCTGATTTGACCGATGACGATAGCTTCCTATTTATTGTTGACACGTATAATGATACACAAAATGGATTTTTGTTTGGTACCAATGCAGACGGCATGGAATACGATGCCCAAATAGACAATGAAGGTAAGGGCAACAATAACACCAACCGCCAACAGGGCGGAGTGATCGGGGGCATAAATCTAAATTGGGATGCTAAATGGATCGTAAAAACCCATAAAGGAGACTATGGATGGAGCGCAGAGTTTGCCATCCCATTTAGCTCTTTAAGATTTTCAGCTGGAGATAATCAGACCTGGGGCATCAATTTTGAACGAAATATCAGTAAAAATACAGAAACGGCCTATTGGGCCTCTATTCCTATTGGTTTTGATCTCAAAAGACTATCGCTGGCCGGCCAAATACACGGCATGAAGCTAGTCAATCCCGGCAATCTGAAGGTGATGCCGTATGTATTGGCTCATGTATCTAACGGCGATGTCGATGGCAAAAATATAACCGATTCAGGCTTAGACGCTGGTGTGGATGTCAAATACAGTATTACTCCAAGTGTCACCTTGGATTTGAGTTATAATACAGATTTTGCTCAGGTAGAAGTAGATGATGAACAGGTGAACCTGGATCGGTTCAACCTTTTTTTTCCAGAGAAGAGACCTTTCTTTCTGGAGAATGCCGGACAATTTACAGTCGGAACACCTGGAGAAGTAGATCTTTTTTTTAGCCGACGTATTGGCATTGGGGCGAATGGAAATCTTGTTCCCATCATCGGAGGAGCCAGAGTCTCCGGTAAAATAGGACAGACCAACGTAGGGATGCTCAGTATGTTTACGGATGAAGTAGCAGAATCTGGTATTGATAAAAACAGCTTTAATATGTTGCGTGTAAATCAGGATTTTCCAAAAAACAGATCATCCATTGGTGCAGTATTTGTCAACAGAACAGGGCTCGGTGATGCTACAGATGATTTTAACCACGTCTATGCCTTGGATGGCAAATGGGGTCTAGGCCAGAAGGCTCAGGTCTTTGGTTTTGTTGCCAAAAGTGTAACCCCGGGAATAGATGGTCAGGATCATGCTTTAAAATTGCATTGCAACTACAATTGGCAAAAATGGGAATTCAGGACTGGATATTCTGAAGTAGGCGAAGGCTTCAATCCTGAAGTGGGTTTTTTGCAAAGGAGTGCATTCAGAAAGCCAGAAATATTTGGTTTGTACCGATGGCGCCCGGACAATTTGCTCAACCTCCTGGAGTTGAGACCACACATATCATACAGGGGGTATTGGGACTTTAATGGTCAACTGATCACAGGATATTTGCATATAGACAATCACTGGCAATGGCGGAGCGGATTTGAAGTACATACAGGAATTAACTACACAACCGAGGGTGTAGTGGAAGATTTCAACCTTTCAGGTGTTGTAGTCAAAAAAGAGACTTACAAACATAAGGAATTGCAGGTCGTGGTCATGACCAATCAAAATAAAGCAGTTTCTTTTAACACACAAATGAATATTGGAGGGTATTTTGGTGGGAATCGTATAGCTACCAGGACATCAATCAAAGCCCGGATAGGAGATAAATTTGCATCTGCGATCACATTAAATCACAATGACCTGGATTTGCCCAATGGCAGTTTAACAGCCTTCGTATTCGGAACGAGGCTCTCCTACTCCTTTACTCCGCGCATGTTTGTTCAGAGTTTGATTCAATACAATAACCGTTCAAAAATCACTTCTGTCAACGCCAGATTCGGTTGGCTACAAAATGCCAATAATGGACTGTTCGTTGTATTCAACATTGTCAAAGACCAGACGTTTGAAGAGACATTGAGTACCGAGAGTATCAGAGTGAAATATACACGAAGTTTTGATCTGATGAGGAGTTAAATCATTTTTTTAAAATAAGTGGGTGTATCCCAAAATTTCACTTTTATACAATTTCTTTTTAGGTTACCCCATCCCTGCCCGCTATGGGGC
>JBATLS010000323.1:0-2506 GCA_049289435.1 Saprospiraceae bacterium
GCACCATGGTGATCGCACTTTCTTTGGATATCAATGCCAAAAAATATATAAAAATAGAAGAGATGAGCCATTTCAATTGTTGACCTTTCAAATATTTCCCCCAAGCATAAAACGAAACGATTACAAATAGCAAAGACATGATTTCATCTCTGGATTTGATATTGGCCACCACTTCTGTATGAATGGGGTGTACTGCACATACTAATGAAGCCATCATAGCTAATATAGTGCTACTCTTTCCAATCCATTGGGTCAATAGAAAAAATATGCAAACCACCAATATTGCATACCAAAAGACATTGAAAAAATGATGAATCATAGGATTATTGGGTGAAATATCCCACTCTATCGCAAACTGAACCAATGAGACAGGTCTGTATAATTGTCCTCCGAAATTATTCTCCCGATAACTTCCCTTAATGATGTCACCGATCCCGCCGAATCCAGAAGTCACATTTTTATTGAGCTCTATGGCTAACGGATCATCGAGCACAAAACCATGATGGATGGTATTGGCATATAATATACATGAAAAAACAAATAGAATGGTCGCAATGAGCATATGCTGACTGAGTTTGCCTTTTTGGGGATGCTCTTTCTTTGGGGCGATGTTGGGTTTTGACTTTTGTTTTGCCATTGGAGTATAGATTAGCAATGACAAATATATAGACATTTTTGATATGTATAGTATTTCTTTTTTTATTCCTGTAATATGCGGATAGTTATTTAGTGAGTTCAGATGAGAAACTTATCAGGTCCGCTTTAAAGATGAAGGTATTAATGCTCTCTGCAAATACGGGTAAATGACTTCCGTCAAATGCAAACCCTGAGGATAGGCCATTGCTTTATAAGGAATTATTTGACGACCTGAACAAACATCTTCAAACTGTTCCATAGACAAGTTGCCCGTACCCAATGCCATTAATCTGGCGACCATGATGCGAATCATAGACTTCAAAAATCGATTGGCAGTAAACTTAAAATACAGTCCTGATGCGTCGTCATTCACAAATAGCTGAGCATCAAATATGGTGCAAAGCGTATTATTGACTTTGTCCGGCGTCAGACACAAATATCTGAAATCATTCATGGATTTAATCACTTCTAACCCCTGTTTTATCAATGTTACATCTGGCTTGGTGGTCTCATAGTGTGTGCTGATCATACTGAGATAAGGGTTTTTGATGAAATGAATGTGAAATTCATAACTTCTCCTGATCGCATCATACCTGGCGTGCGCTTGATCATGCACTGGTATCAGTTCAAAAATGGATATGTCCTTGGGCAACATTCTATTGAGTCTCTCTACCGGATCATAACCCCACTCATCCTGTAGGTCAGTATGTGCAAAAAACTGCATCGCATGAACCCCCGCATCTGTACGCCCGCAGCCCATCACACTGACTTTCTTGCCAGTCATGAGAAATAGCTTATTTTCCAAGATTTGCTGGACAGATAAATCAGTGTTTATTTGCCTTTGCCACCCACTATATTTGGTGCCAAGATAAGCTAAATGTATAAAGTATCTCATCGGTTATTGATTGTTTTTAAGACAAATTTTATTTCAAATTTTGGTAAATTATTAAAAAAATCAAAATTTTTATGATTGTGAAACTATTTTAGCATTATATTTGTATTCAATTTCGTAATAAACTTGGAGTTTTGAATCAATTTAGCGCAAATGTACTTTTTCTAATTCAACATCGATATTCCCCTTTATCGGTGATTAAAGCATTTGTATTGCCTATTCAAGAGTTTGTACCTTCTACCATCAGCCACAGGCGGGTCTAACCCCACTTCTGTTGACTTCACGATAAGTCAACTCATTTTTTTACCCATATTTTCATAAAACTAATTCAAAAGATCATTAAATGACTGTTATCAACGACGATATACAGGTATTGGAAGCCGATACTACCCACGCCATTTATAGCCAAATGATATGCGACGAGATGGAATCATCCGCCAAAGTCAGAGGTACAGGAATAGCTAAAAGAAGTCCGGAATATATTACCAAAAAGATGGAAGAAGGCAAAGCCGTCATTGCTCTTACCAAAGACGGGACTTGGGTAGGGTTTTGCTATATCGAAACCTGGCAAGGTGAGTATGTTGCCAATTCAGGGTTGATCGTTGCTCCGGATTTTAGAAAGACCGGAGTGGCAAAAGCCATCAAACAAAAAATATTCAATTTATCCAGACGGAAGTATCCGGAAGCTAAAATATTCGGATTGACTACTGGCTTGGCAGTCATGAAAATAAACAGCGATCTGGGGTATGAACCTGTCACGTATAGCGAATTGACACAGGATGAAGCCTTTTGGGCAGGGTGCAAAAGTTGTGTTAATTTTGATATCCTCACGGCCAAAGAACGGAAAAATTGTATCTGCACAGCTATGCTTTATGACCCAAAGGATCATGCACCAATAGAACAAATCAAAGATGAGTTTAAAGAGAAAGCACCGATTTTTGAACGATTTATGAAAATCAAAAAATTTAAATTTTTAAA
>JBATLS010000324.1:0-8746 GCA_049289435.1 Saprospiraceae bacterium
TTGAAACCAGTGGCAATTGAAAATGGACATTGCATTCAACAATTTTATCAAATTTTGCCGCAATATAATTTTGCGAATCATCACACTTTTTTCCTTATTTCATTGACTCGGGGTCTGGTTTTCTGATTTTATGACTTTATATGAATATTGAAGTGATTCGAATGAAAAATGGAAAATTTTACTACTTAGATTTCATGTCCAAACGGACAGTTACTCCAGCATATGGGCTCATGAGATTGATTTTTTCTTTAAAAGCCAGTGAACCAGCAAGTCTCCATTCCGAAGGATAATTGACGATATATCCTCCGTTGAAAATGACGTTCAATCTGTGATCATCAATATAAAACCCGAAGCCCAGATCCAAGCCAGCATCTCCCGATATGACAAAATTGTCCACAAAATAATTTTCTACTTGAGAGCCAAGCACCGATGAGATCGAATTTGATTTGATACCCTTTGCAATATTCATTCTATAAAATCCACCTCCAAACTCAATATAAGGAGTTAATATGAAATGAGGATTATTAACAATATCAAATCGGATGTCTTCTTTCAGGCCCAAACCTGTGACGGATGCATAATTGGTATTACTGAGCGTACCCAATTGTTGAAAATAGAAAATTTTGGGGAGATTGTATATCCTTAACTGATATTCAAACGCTTGTTCGTCCATCACAAACCCATTGGTGGCAAGTATGTCTCTTGTATTTTTGAGTGTATTGAAAAAATATTTACCTCCAAAGGAAACTACATTCGCATAATTTTGAATAGGCTTCATGGAGGTATCTTTCACTGTTTCGGGGGTCATGTTGATAGCAGTTTTTTCTTGAGCATTTGCTAACAAGCTAAACGATGAAAATAAAATGATGTTGAAAATAAGACGTCTCATAATATTAATGAACAATTTAATTGAAAAATAAAGATAGTTATAATAAAGTTTGAAATGACTAAAATACCGCTACGAAATACAACCTTTGAGCATTTCGAGCGTGATGAGGTATGTTGGTTTTACACCATCAAGGCCAAGACTTCCTGATGCTAAAGTGCTGCCAGATTCCAATGGATTGTCAGAAGCATAATAAGCATACCTGAGTTTGACATCAGATTGAATATTTTTTCGAATCCGGGAGGCTGCCTGAATGGCTTTCTGATAGTGGGCTCCCTCCATCTCCAACCCTACAGCCCGCCAGGATGACTTCAGAAAATAGGTCAGGATGTCTTTATTTTGAAGTGATGTGCCCAAAACAGTGATCATCGCTCCTTCGTACACCCCAAGACCACAATCTTTAAAATGGTCAGCAGATAAAGCATTATCAAAAGGATAATTGTCTGCTGTACCTTCAAATACATGTGAGGTAGGGATCATGATATCGCCTTTAGCACCTTCCAATATACCCGCTTTGCCCATAATATTGATCGATTGGACATTGAGATACAGCCTTTGATCACCATCGATGTAAGGTTTTAGCAGTTCATCCATGGTCTCATATGCTTGTTCGCCAAAGGCATAGTCCATGACAATGATGACCGGAGCATCTTTATCTGGTTTGGGCTGAAAATTAAGCTCTTCGGGTAAGTGACTAATATCCAATCTCGATGTGTCAAATATTTGTACCCCGATGTTGGTACCACTGGTATCAGATAGCTGGATCATCCCATTTTTCAATGCATGGTTCACCACTACCTTCCTTAGATCTGCATTATCATCTATACTCAATATTTCAGCAAATTGCTCTAAATTATCATATTTAACTTTTTTTAGCAATGCCGGTTTGGCATACAAGCAGTTCATGACACTATGTAAGTTGGCACTGATGATATGTACGGGTCTATCAAAAATTTGATTTGTCCATAGTGCATTTTTGATATCATTGGCCCATTTCTCACCATAAATATGATGCCCTAAGTTATCCCTCAACGCAGGCGAAAATGTAATCTCTCTATCAATCTGAGTCAGATGCTCCTCCATGCTCAATTTCCCCAACCAATAAGTGATCTCAAATAGATTATTGACTTCCGGTGATCTTTCAAATCTTTGATACAAGGATTCTACTTCATCATATGTTCGCCCCAGCAATGTATTGAGATAGGTAAATCCTACCTCATTGTTGATTTCCATACCATTTTGGATATCGGTAACCAATGACTCCAGCATCAGCCAGGATCTATTTTTTCTATTGCGGCTATCGAGGGCATTTTTTCTTATCTTTTCTGCTTCGATATACATAAAAGTAAGATGGGTGAGGATATCATAAATATCACTACCACCTCGGGTCATTTCGATAAACATCTGTTCTTCATCTACTCTGTAGCAATCTCTTTTTCTGCGTGGGGGTATATGTCGTTCGAAGTTGGAGTGATCATATCCTTCACGGGAGATGAGTTTGATATATCTGCATTGTTCGATGCCTTTGGGTAATCTCTGAAATATATACAGCAATCCATCCAATTCTACTTTTTCTTCATCGGCGATGGTTCCGTAAATCTCTGGCTTGAGGGATAACATGGCTTCTATCATAGATTCCCCAGATACTCCCAGCGGTTTGTACCCACCTCTGATAAATAAGTGTCTCATAGTCACATATAGTCGCTGTATGGCGGCTCTTGAAATCTGGGCTTGTGTGCGAGGTATAAGATGTTGATGGCTCATGAGTGACAATCTTTGATAAATTATTGCAAAAAGTACACCAATTTAACAAATATTGGCGATTCTAAAACTATTTGGCAAGTAGTACTATATCAAAAGGACTATCTAAATCTATCTTACCGCCTGACACTTTGCAGGTTGTCCCCGAATAGTGATCTGTCACTTTTGTTCCTTCTGCAAAATATTTTTCTATCTGTATGGTCTTTTTGCCTATCGGTTGCTCCAATGCTATCACAGTAGTATCTGATTCATATGTACGAGCAAAGGTAAGGTCATTGATCATGTGATTCTTCCCGGCGCCTATGGATAAATGATTTTGGCGAAATTTTCCAAGTTTTTGCCAATGTACCAACACTTCTTTTTTATTAGAATCGGATGATTGTTCTTCCCAATTCATAAAAGATCTCAGTGTGGCATCCCCATCTGCTTTCACACTAAGGCTTCTTGCGGATTCATCACCGTAATAAATCTGAGCCATACCTTGTGTTAATAGTAATTTTGTACCTGCTTCTTTGGTCATTTTTCTTTCTTTGTCAAAAGGTGCTCCATCATCATGCGAACTGATATAATTCATGACGCTTTTACCATAAAGCGGACCATGCAATAATGTATCGTATTTTTGGAATATATCTCTAAATGGTCGAGTAGCATCATATTTGAAATCAAAATTGATCAGCGCATGAAAACCATGATTGAAATAATCTACTTTCTTGTCCCCAAAATTGAAATCCCTTCCATCTTTCACAAAATAATTATAGACTTCACCGACCATAAAAAATGATTGATCGTTCATCGTTTCGGATGCGTGTGTCTTTTTCCATGCTGCGAAAGCTTTTTGGGATTCTTCGTTGAGTTTGGCCCAGACTTCTTCTTCTGTGTGTTTGGCAGTGTCCACTCTGAAACCATCTATACCATAGTCGGAGATGAAGTCTGTCAGCCATTTGATGATATAAAAGTAAGGACGTCGGGGATATCCTGTACCCTTAAAAAATACATCTAATTCTGCAAGTTCCTGTTCATATCTGCCTTCATTTTTCCACTTCTCTATCAGGTGTGGCGGTAGATTGACATCTTTGGTACTTTCAGTGAGTATATCAGGCAAATTTTTGACCAAGGTACAAGCCGTCGTAGTGGCGTAACTTTGATAAGTACACGTAGGCTCAGTACGCACCCAATCGTCCGGCCATTGAGTGTCTTCCAGAGTTACAGGGCCAGTATGATTGATGACAGCATCCATGATTACCCTTATACCTTTCTTATGTGCAGCAGCAACCATCTCGCTGACATCTTTTTCTGTACCAATGCGTGGATCGATCTTAGACCAGTCTTTTGCCCAATAACCATGAAAACCATAAGAAAGCCCTGTTCCCTCGTCGGTGCCCAATTGTACATTTTCAATGAGAGGAGTCATCCATATGGCATTTACCCCTAAACGGTCAAAATACCCATCTTCTATTTTTTGAGTAATCCCCTTGATGTCACCACCCATATACCCTCGATAGGGAGCAGGAGGCGCAGGATGAACAAAATCATTGGTGGTGTCTCCGTTGTTAAATCGGTCTGTAAGCAAAAAGTAAACAGTTGCATTTTCCCATACAAATGGCGACTGGATAACAGTGTCATTCTTTTGTATTGAAGTGCCACAACTCAGCACAGTCGATGATATCACAAGCATAAACCATTTTGTCATAAGTAAGATTATTTAAATCACAAGATAAGGCTATGTAGGAAATCCTGATCAACTATTTTGACATTTCGCTTTGTTTATGAATCAAAAAATAGAAACATTGAGATGTTTTAAACATCAAAAGTGGAAGGACTCTCGATCATTTTGACATTTAATTTCAAAAATAAGCCCAATTCCTTTTGTAAAGTTAAAAAAGCCGTTAATTTTGCGTCGCTTTTCAGGGCAGGTCAGGTACCTTAGCTCAGTTGGTAGAGCAACGGACTGAAAATCCGTGTGTCCCCAGTTCAAATCTGGGAGGTACCACCCCAAGGGATAATTTTTAAAAAATTATCCCTTTTTTTATACCCATATCGAATGAACCTCGTTTTAAAATCACCTTAAGCTTAAAGATGCAAATACATTCTATATCAAAACTTCTTGCTCTCCCTCTCATATTGATTGCAGTGGTCATCATGTATCTCAGTTATCATCAATACTATGATATTTCTATCTATATATTTATTCCAGTCACATTATTAGTAGTTTTATACGTTTCTCACGGGCCTTTTGACCATTGGTGGTTATCAAAATTTCCAATCAAATTTGATCAAAATTTAAAAGCATGGTTGACAAAATACTTTAAACCATATTATAGATTAGAGAGTACTTTGGCAAATAAATTTGAATACAGGATGACCTTATATCTGGAAGGGCGACTCTTTAAAGCGGTAGGCTCAGAACTCAAAGAAGTGCCTGAAGATGTCAAGTGTATGATAGCAGCTCATGGTTTGAATATGACACTTGGGTTGGATGACTATCTGATTGGTGACTTCGATCGCATATTCCTGTACAATCACCCTTTTCCATCTCCTGATCACCCATATTTGCACACCGTAGAGACCAATACAGAAGATGGTATGATCATTTTGTCTCTGGAGCAAGCTACCAATGCACTGCTTTTTCCAGAGGATTATTACAATGTTGTGTACCATGGGTATGCCGAAGCTTTGATTCATTCGATGGATGATATATTGTTGCCTGATTGCTCGGATACTTGGGATGAGGTACTCGCTATTAGTCATTGGACCAAAGAAGTCATATTGAGTCAAACAGGACTAAAAGAAATTTCAATATTGGCCGTGCATATATCCTTGTATTTTAGTTTTCCTGAAGCGTATAAGGTGGTCAATCCTGCTAGATTTCAACGGTTTTCGGCTATTTTCAATAGATTATAAATATATTTAGATGGAAGTTCAATACACTCATAGCCTTTTGTCCACCAAAATCAAAATGATACGAAGATGAAGAATACTTCCTTATTGAATGAAAATGATGTTGATACCATACCTTATCAGGTGACCCATCCATCTCCACTTGGAAAGTTGTGTATTTTAGCAACTGATATTGGCATCAAAGCCATCAAGATCATTGAAGATGTAGTACCCAATGAGACCCATAATACCCATACGGAGAGGGCATGTGACCAATTGGAAGAATATTTTGATCACAAAAGGAGAGTATTTGATATTGATTTTGATCTGGGAGCACACTCCATATTTACTCAAAAAGTGTGGAAGCTACTCACAGAAATACCCTATGGTACCACCATCAGTTATATGCAACTCGCAGTAAAGGTTGGCGACACAAAAAGCATCAGAGCAGTCGGTACCGCCAATGGACGCAATCCGATACCCATCATCATACCTTGTCATCGTGTCATAGGAAGTGATGGCAATCTGACTGGATTTGCACTCGGCTTAGACTTTAAATTAAGTCTGTTGAAACTCGAAAATCCTGAAAAATATGGAATTATTCAGGGTGTTTTTGATTTTTAGCGTTGTAAGAATTTCTAAGATTAATTTGCGCTATTGGTTTTGAAGTAAGACCAATTAGATTTACAGAAAGTATTGCGAAAGGGGTTCAATTTTCAGTATTTGAATGATCTGCCTGATAGTGTAATATTTATGAATTATAAAAAAATAACCATTATTTGATAAAAAAGGCGTATCTTTGCACCCTATTGGGAGGCTTATTGAGCAGATGGTCTGTTAGTAATTCCCTTTTTTTATTTATTTTTTAATTTTATTTTAATGAACATTTTTGTTGCAAAGCTTAATTACAGAACGAGTTCTGAAGCTTTAGAAAACCTTTTTTCACAGTATGGCGAAGTATCGTCTGCTAAAGTTATTATGGACAGAGACACTGGAAGATCCAAAGGATTTGGATTTGTCGAGATGGCTACTGAAGATGCTGGCGTTGCCGCTATTGCCGGTCTTAATGAGACTGAATTTGATGGACAAACCATCGTATGCAAGAAAGCAGAACCAAGGCCTCAATCATTCAATAGAGACAGCAATTTTAGACCGAGAGAAAGAAGATACTAAGAGATAGTGTAAGAAAAAATTGAATCTTTTGAAGACTTCCCGATGGCCGGGAAGTCTTTTTTTTTTGCTCTATTAAGAAATATCTACCGGGCGATTAATCCTGATTATCAATGTTTTATTGTAATAATTGGCAAGATGAACTAATCATAAATCAAATTATTACTCTGGAAAAATTCACCTATTCTGAGTAGTTATTGATAAAAATAACAAAGGGATGACTGCAATAATGTGCAATTATCCCTTTGAATATTGAAATACTACTTTTGACTTTTATTCTATCACAATCAATTTGTGAACGTATCTAACACCATCGACGGTAAACACTACTGAATACATACCTTTTCCAAGGTCTTTAACGTCAAGTTGCTTCGTCGATCTGGAATCATTAGATAATTCGGATACAATATTTGACCTGACCAGCTGGCCTAAATGATTGAAGATATCAATTTTAACAGAGGTTCCTTCTCTGCTTTCTACCTGAAAATAGACATTGTCTGATGCCGGATTTGGAAATACTTTAGTTTTTATATTTTCTTCTCTTTTTACAGACACTAAAATAGGTGTAGAATAAGTAAACTTACCATCCAAATCGACTTGTTTTAATCTGTATAAATATTGACCATCTGATGATATATCCTTATCATAAAACAAATATTTATTGTTTTGTCTGGAAGTTTCAGCACCATTTATTCTTCCGATACTTTCAAAATTGGAATTTTCCATACTTCTTTCTACTTCAAAATAATCATTATTAAGTTCCGAAGATGTGGTCCATGATAACACGTTGTTATCTTCTTTTTGATCATATACGCCGCTGAAATCTTTTAACTCCACAGGCAGCGCAACTTGGGACATGTGAATATTCAAAGGGAAAGACATACCAATCAACCCTCCTTCAAAGAGTACATTAAGTTTCAATGGCATAAATTCATTCAATCCGTTGTTTTCGGGTAATGTAAAGTCAACATACATCATATTTGTATTGGGGGACACTTTTGTACCTAATCTTCCATATACTGGAGGGTCGATGGCCAAAGTACCATCTGTCACAATAGTCAGTTGATCCACTATCTGAAAACTAAAACCCTCAGCATAAGATGCATTTAATGTAAATCTGGTCTTGTTGGATTGTCCAACATAGATATTGATTGGTGAATGCACTGCATAAGGAGCATTTGATGAGTATATCGCCGTACTATCAACTACTTGATTTCCGCTCATCATAAGGTTGGATACTACCAAGGATTGTATAGAAGGTACTACCGTTCTGGTAGGTTGACTACTTGGGTTTCCTGATACGCTGGATTGATTATATTCTGAATAAATACCGATGCAATTAGCTTCATATACTCTAATCCAATAAGTAGTATTGGGCAGCAAACCTGAGATATTTACAGAATTTCCACTTCCATTATATACAATCTGTTCGCCACTTCCACCATAGATACTACTGGCCGTAGGGTCTGTTCCATTTATAGGAGGCGTAAAACTATTGACAGTATTTATTTTAACCACACGCCTACTTCCATTACCATTGGTCCAATGCACTGTCAATTGGCTGGTACTAACTAAAGATGTGCTAATATCAGATGCCTGAACCGATGGTTTCGAGCAAATATTACCAGTGGTAAATGAGGTAGATGTTCCATAATTTGATAAAGAGCCGTTACAACTGGTCTGTGCATAGACCCTTAAGTAATATGTTGTCTGAGGTAATAAACCAGTAGCAAAGGCCCATAATCCTGCTGTGGTACCTTGGATGACGCCATTTCCATAAGTTACTGTGGGTGATGTTCCAATTACCCAGTAGTACGTCACACTTGGACTGCCAATCGGACTACCAGCCGTCCAATCCAAATTTGCAGTATTTGACCCTGTTGGAGTGGCGGTCACATTTTGTGGTGCTCCGGGAGTAGTGCAATAACCTCCACTGCTGGTCGTAAATGAATAGGAAGTAGTATAAGCAGAAAATGAATTGTCACAACTCGTCCTCGCATATACCCGCAGATAGTAGGTCGTCCATGGTGCTAATCCAGTCGCTCCTGCCCA
>JBATLS010000325.1:0-2359 GCA_049289435.1 Saprospiraceae bacterium
GAAGAAATGGAGTCTTTACTTAACAGTGGTGATTTTGAGGTTTGTAACACAGGTTTGTTTCCAGAGACAGACTGAACGATACTCATAGCATATAAACGAGAAATATCCCAGATGCTTTTTAAAGGAATAGTTCGTTTGACGATCAAAGGACTGCCAGATATAATAGGTGCTTTGACTATTATGGGTTCACTTCCCGAAAATGACTGCCTGAAAACATCTCTATGAATATTCTCTCCATTGGGGGCATTGTAAAAAACAGTATCTTCTGCCAATGGCAAATAAATACTTATGTCTGTAAATGTATGTGTGTCCATAGCTTCTATCCTACTGATGACCGTGATAGAATCTGGATGATTGCTTTGCAAACTCGTTTCTACCTTGAATACAGACATATTTCCCGCAAATGGATTATACACACTTACATTTTGCACATCAGATCCTGTTCTGGGTTCGCCATTGATCACAAAAACAGGAGTACCACCAAATACATCATAATGATATGCTCGTGCATCGTTTTCAGCCCTATTTTGTGTATTAAAAAGACAAGTGCTATAAGGGGAACTGGGATGGTAAGATATATGTAAAATATTGTCAGATTTGGGTAAAGCAGCATAAAACCCCGGATTTCGAAAAGCACAAACGCTGCATCTGGTATTGGTGAAGTGTTCAACCACAATTTTTTTAGGTACAGTTTGAGACCAACTTTCTGTTAAGACCAAAAAAGTCGATAAAATTGTTAATACAAATATGTGCTTAGCCATGGTGGAAATTATTTTAATTCAGCGATTCCAAACTGGAAAGTTACAAATGCAAATCAGATGACTGCTTTCCTCTAAGATACATTTGGTATCGAAGTAAGTTTAAAATCATGCTTATTTCTTTTATACTTAAAGTAAAATAGACGGACATTTTGATAAAATAGTTACTACCCTACAATTTCTGTTTGCCCAAAAATATCTTAGCTTTAGGCTGACGATACATATTTTGGTCTTCGAAGGATTGTTATCAATTTGGATCTTTGTAAGCACATTGCCCAACTCAATAACGATGTGCTACTTATTTTCAGAGTAGAAGAATCTTCATCAAAAAATAAAACAAAGCAAATCTTACGAAAAAAGCCATTCAAACGATCGATCTGAATGGCTATTCTCATGAATCAAAATAAAGACACTTATGCTGCTAATAACTTGCGAATGGCACTTTTGTTTAATTTATCTTCGACGTAGAGTTTTGTTACTTTGAATACTTTGATGTCTTTTTGAGAAGGCAATTCAAACATAGCGTCCGTAAGGATGGCTTCGCATATAGATCTCAAACCTCTTGCCCCCAACTTGTATTCGAGTGCTTTGTCAGCGATAAAATCTATGGCATCCTCATCAAAATGGAGCTTGATACCCTCCAACTCAAATAACTTGTTGTATTGCTTGAGTAATGCATTTTTGGGCTCTGTGAGTATCGAAACCAAGGTCGCTTTATCCAATGGCTCTAGAAATGTAAGTACCGGCAATCTACCGATTAACTCGGGGATCAAACCAAACTGTTTGACATCCTGATGGGTGATATATTGGAGTATGTTGTCTCTATCTACTTTTTCCTGATCATCACTATTGAAACCGATGACCTGCGTATTGAGTCTCCTGGATATCACTTTGTCTATACCTGAGAATGCTCCCCCACATATGAATAAGATATTGGAAGTATCTACTTTGATCATTTTTTGCTCAGGGTGCTTGCGGCCTCCATTGGGTGGGACATTGACTTCGGTACCTTCCAACAACTTCAACAAAGCTTGTTGTACTCCTTCACCAGATACATCCCGGGTGATCGATGGATTGTCGCTCTTCCTGGCTATTTTGTCTATTTCGTCGATATACACTATGCCTCGTTCTGCATCTTCTACATTGAAATCACAAGCCTGCAACAATCTACTGAGCATACTCTCTACATCTTCTCCTACATAGCCAGCCTCAGTAAATACGGTAGCATCCACTATGGTAAATGGTACATCCAGAAATTTTGCAATGGTTTTTGCCAGCAAAGTCTTACCAGTTCCTGTTTCTCCTACGAGCAGGATGTTAGATTTTTCGATTTCTACTTCGCCAGGTTTATTATTGTTGAGCCTTTTATAGTGGTTGTACACTGCTACTGCCAGGTACTTTTTTGCATCTGTTTGTCCGATCACATATTGATCCAGGAAAGTCTTGATCTGGACCGGGGTTATAGATGTTGGCAAATCTACATTGGCCGAACTCTTACCCTTACCTTTCTTGGGGGTTTTGAGCTCATCACCGATGATATCATAAGCTTGCTCTACACAAGTCTCACAAATATGTCCATCTATCCCGGCTATTAGCATCAG
>JBATLS010000326.1:0-1972 GCA_049289435.1 Saprospiraceae bacterium
AGAAAGACTGAATGATCATGTCCTGAGACGTGCATATCATGATACATGATCGCCATTTAACAAAGGAATAGTCCAAAGCTTTTCACCACCATGTAATATATTTTTACTGTGAAGGTACAGAGTAGTCGTAGTACACTTATAAACAAGTATGGTATAGAACAAACCATACCTCGTAGGTCTCACGTTGTGGAAGGACAGTACTTAATTCTACTGGAAATTCGAAGATGAAAGAATCTCTTAGCCTATTCTTAAATAATGGATAGCCTAAACGGTTGAAAAGAGATGACTGGGTGATGGCATATGAATTGAGAACGAGTAGTAGTTTTTTCATACAAATAAGTGAATCGCAATATCAATTGCGGTTAAGAGTCATATTTTGCACATTCTGTGGTCACACAAAGATGTGCTAAATAATGACACCTGCCAGTCTTTCAAGGAACGGGCAGGAGCGCCCCACTAGCTCGGTTGGTGGGATCAACTAATCGATTGGAAGTGGTATTTATTGCACCACAATTTTTCTTGTATCGTTTCCCTGGCTTGTTTTTATATCTAACAAATATACTCCACTTGGTAAATTTGAAACATCAATAGTTATCTCCTTATCATTCAAGGCAACTACAGCTTGTATGCATTTCCCTAGGGCGTCAAGTAGTTCAATTTTTGTAGGAGTAATATCTTGTGAAATGATCACGGTAAAGCGTGTTGAAGTGGGATTTGGATAAACACGAATATGATCTCCTAAGCGATGTTGATTAATGGAAGTGGTATTGGAAGTATTTCGCACACATCGAATAAAATTATATACATAACGTACATCTCCCTGAGGACCAAAATAGTCAGGAAAATTAGCCGCATTACCTGTTTTAGGATCGTTTCGTTGAGCACCTGCCCCATGCACATCTAATAATTGAAAATTACCCGAATTTGGTGGCAGTTCCATTTGACCTTGTGCTTTCCCAAAACAGAAATAAACAGCATCAGAATAGGGGAGTGGTCCGTCCTGTAGTGGTGAACTGCTCCAAAAGTAGCCATATTGTCCGGAATTTCCATTAGGGTCTTTGATCGGGGTACAAGAAAATAAAGGGTTTATAGCCGGAGATGAAGTAATGCCGGGACTTCTGGTGTAATCCACAATACTTTGCAACTCTTTTGCATTAGGCATACGCCAATCTCTATATCCAGCTAGTGTTACATTTTCAGCATATGACAAAGCATTTTGCCAGTTGTAGGTATTACCATCATCTGCTTGTTGCCACATCAAACCCGTTGCATTATCCGTTATGGTACCGTCCCCATTATCTACAAAATCATTGACTCCATATGACGTATTGCCTCTGACCATTCTAAAATAGAGCTTATTAGGAGCTCCGCTCATAGGCGAGTATTTCGGATAACCTTTTAGTCTTCCATCTACAAAGTTGTATCCGAAAATAGCGGTATCGCCCCTCATTATTAAATCCACATAATGCGTATTGGACCAAACCTGTCCATCTATTTCTCGTTCTCCAATCGTCACATCTCCGATAGGCTGGTCAAAATAAGTCGTATCAATGAATTTGTTCACCGCAAAGTTACCAAAACATCTTCCCGTAAATAAGGCTAATGAATATAGTTCTTTAATTGTTGGAATACGCCAATCGGAATGACCACCTAAGGTCATTGTATCTGCTTTGACAACGGCAGCACTATAAGAAATTTTACTTCCCATACTTTTTTGCCATGTCAAACCTGTGACATTATCTGTAATAGTACCATCACCATTATTTGTATAAGAAGGCTGATTACCATGGTAGGTAGCATCCTGACCATAAAATGCATTTCCAATATTTGGTTTTGAAATAATTGAAGTATTGCTGTAAAAGTCAGTTACATCTGTATCAACAATAGGATAAGTAATCTGCGAATAACTGTTCATAGAAAGAGATATGCAGAACATTGTAGTTATAAATAATTTCATTTTATTATCCTGTTT
>JBATLS010000327.1:0-2424 GCA_049289435.1 Saprospiraceae bacterium
ATTATACATTTAAAAAAATGATCGGAGATTCTATGGTTATTTGTTTGTGCACTACCTTGGTTTTTCTTGGTCTTTTGATTTTGAATAATGACGCATTATTATTTTTTGAGCAATATTGGAATCAAAGACTAAAAGCTGTGATCGTGGGAGGCCGGGAAGATATGAGATTATTAGGATGGGATAAGCTATATAGTGTCAGCAAGAAAACTACCCAATTTAAAAAAAATTGGGTTCAATTTTAGAGCCAAATCTTTACTTTATTTTTAAATTTTGTGCCATTTTTGGCCGTTATCTTTATAATTTCTGGCTCAGCTTGCTATTTTTTTTATTTCTGGCTCTACCAGCGTGACTTTTGATCTGGCTGGGCAGACCTATCCCATGAAGCTTCGCAAAAAGTGCCTTCTTTTTTGTGATTTAGGCTGCTGATCTCAGCCTCGCCTCTTTCCGAAGTCGGATTTGTTCCGCGATTTTCACCTCCCGAAGTTTTGCGCCTATTTTATACAGATTATATGCACATACGCCTATGCCTACGTATCTTTTAAAATGTCCGTACCCCCGATCTGGGCATCTATTAAGTCCACGGTGTTCCAACTCATTGATGTTGGACTCGATGGCACTATGTTTATTGCGTAGTTTCTTATACTTAGGTTGCCTTTCCTCTTCTTTCTCATCCTTATTTTGCTTGCCCTTCTTAGGCATGATCACCTTGCCTACCTCATCTGCCAATATGGCTTTATTATCCTTATGATAAAAGCCTTTGTCAAAGCTCCATGTATTTATTACATACTTCGATAATAGATCTGCTGCGATGTCTATCACTACTTGTGAGTCTGCTTGATGATCCATGATACGATAATCTACGATGAGATTATTTTGGTCTGTTGTCAGACATAACTTTTTGCCTAATTCCACTCTTCGGTGCTGCTTTCCTTTGGTGATCCATTCTGTATATTGCTCAAATATGGAAAACATCTTCTCTTCATGGGGTATCGTTTCTCCCTTTAGTAATCTCCGCTCCAGTAAGTCTATATGCTTGATAGTCAGTACTATATACTCTTCCAATTGTATCTTGTGCTGCCAGCACAGCGTATCGTCATCCAGCGGTATCAATGGTAAAAAGTCTATGAGCTTGTTTGCCAATTCAGTGACCGTTTTTACGTATATCTCCGTACACTCTTTTAGCCGCTCTCCTTTATTTGGACCTCCCTTGGCACTGATTTGTCCTATTTGACGGCTACTGTTTTTTATCCTCTTTCGCCAATCTTTCAGCTTTCTCCATCCTGGGATATCTGGATAGCTCTTCAGTACATGGGTTACCAGATCTAAACATTTTCGACCACAGTCCCATAATAAATTGTAATCGGTCGGAAAATGTACGTTACTTTCCACCACGTAGCTATCTGTTTTTAAGGCATAACCCGCCGCCGCTTTTTTTTTAAATACTTCCCCATGGGCAAACGAAACGATTACGGTATTGATCTTACGTATCATCTCGTCATTGATCAAGTTGAGGTTGTCTATCAAATTTTGATAGCTGATCTCTTGTTGGGCAACGTCAAATTCATTGGCTTGTATTCCCAATAATGACCGAAGTGTCTTATCTTCATTGACCATGTAGTCCAATTCATCATATGTCAGGTCTAACCCTAAACGATATTGGGCCAAGACAAATATTTGCCACAGATCCATACCTGGTCGGCCTGTGCGCTGCTTGCCTTTATTGATATAGGCCTCTAATATGGCAAATATCTCCTCATTGTATTGTGGTGTTTTATATATTTCCAATAATGCTAAGGCTATTTTATATGCACCGGCTCTTGAGTGAATTCTAATCTCTGTATCTTCGATAGCTATTCGGCCAAGGCTATATTGTTGTTCGAATCTTTTGCGCATTTTTACTTGTTTTTCCTAAATGTACCAAAATAATATGTATAACAAGCACAATATAAGCAAATTACAATAAATATGCAAACTTATAGCAATTTGATTCAAACATCTTTTTTAGTACAAGTAGTTATGTATCAGCATCTTACATGTTTTCTTGCAGACACTAGTTAGCACCAATTAAATTAAAACATATGAGATTTTCAACAATAATCGTTTTCTTGATTTTAACACTTTGGACTTCCTCAGAATCGATTTATGGACAATGTATTCTTGAACAATTAACTGATCCATCAATCTTATCTTCTGGCGATGGAGCGGGTCAACAATTTTTAGCTTGTGAAAGTGGAATACTGGAAGCGATTGAAATTAAAACTCAAAATTGGGTAACTTCTCCTTTTACACTTCATTTGAAAGATGCATCATGTAACACAATTTGGACGGTCACAGATATAGTAGGAGGGCCAAATCAAATAATCAATATTGACATGTCAAGTGGTTCTGGTTCAACAAGAACTGTAATAAATGGAGAGCTTTATT
>JBATLS010000328.1:0-7275 GCA_049289435.1 Saprospiraceae bacterium
GGGATACTCTTTCCAAATATAAGTCATCGCGATATTGTGTCAGCTCAAGGTTTCTTTCTAAATTAATCAATCTTTCTTCAATCGATATATTTAGTTTTTTATATAGCTGATCCAATTCCATTAAGAGTCTTGCATCAGTGTGATCTATTTGGAATGCATGCTCTAAGTGCTTTCGTGCCAAGTCTTTTTGATTGGTTTTGTTATAATAAAGTAAGGCCAGATTTCTATGGCATATGGCATTAATATCATTGATTTTGATCGAATTTTCCCAACAAGTTTGGGCCTCATGATATTGACGAGCTGCGTACCAGAAATTCCCTAAATAATACCTCGCCGAATCATCAAAACTTTCTGTATCGCATACTGACTTTAATACGACTACCTCCTCCAATCGACTAGGAAAACAATAGTCTTTTGGCATTCTTTGAGCTAATGAATAATTATTTTTGGATGAATCAATATTGTTTATTTGACTATAATAATATCCCAAGAAATAATAAATCATCGGATATACTACGGTCTTATTTCCTATATGCATCTCGAGTAGCTTTATCGCATCACCAAATTGTCCAGCCTGAGCATAATCAATGGCAAACTCAATATAATTGTGTGGATTATCTCTGATGAGATCTTTGAAAATCCTGAGATCGTTTTCATTCTCAGAAATGATATACTTCTCGTAAAGCACTCCAAAATTAAACTGATCTATGGATAGAGAGTTTTCTATAAGTTCCAATGCTTCAGTAAGTTTTCCTATTTTTCGTAGTAAAACTACTTTCAGATGGCGAGCTTTGTGGTTATGCCAGTTGCGGATAAGTGACTTATCCACCAATTCTAAAGCTTTAGTTAAGTTGCCTTTTGATGTATCTATTTGTGCCAGATTAAAGTAGCTGGCATCCTGCCATGCGGCGTTCCAGGCTGATTTGAAAAAGGCGTCGTACGCTTCGTCTTTTCTTCCTAAAAAGTTCAGACAGAGTCCTTTGTTGAAAAAAGGTTCTCCATCTTGCGGATTAGGATTGCGTTGGGTTAAAGTTTCGATGGCTTTTTCAAAATGAAGCAATGATTGCTCAAATTGTCCTTTTTTCAATAACCATAGACCCATAGCATTATTATTTCTGACATCGCCTGATTCTCTGGAAAGCGCCTCCAAATAATAATCTGTGGGCAAATAAGTAGCATGTCTATATTGTTCCAAATGAAGGCCTGTTAAATACAACTGCTCTATGCTATCTATATCTTTAGGATCTTTGGCAGCTTTTGCTGGTTCAGGGATGATCTTTGAAGTAGAAGATTCTGGTGTCCATGATACAATGACATTTCCCTGATTATCTTTTAGACTTACTGTAAGTTCATGATAAAGTACACTCCCCACTGCTACTCTATTTTCATATCCGGTGGTAGGATCCATATCAAGAACTTCATTTATGAACTCTTTTTCTGCGGACGACAATACGAGCTTGCAGTTTGGATACACCCCTGTCACGTGGATTTTCAGCGTTGCATTTCCATCTTCCAGTTCCAAATTTAGCATTCCATCTTTAGTGGCATTTTTTACGACACCCACATTGTGATAAGGCATAAAATACTGCTTAAAACTTTTTTCTTCATAGGGCTGCATCCAGGAAAAATCAGGTTGGTTGTCCGTATATACGCCACACATTAACTCTATATATGGTCCATCGGCATCTGTTAAATTCCTGTCCCATGCAAATCCAAAGTCTCCATTGCCCCACGTCCATTGCTTCTTACCTGGAGAGACATGGTGGTCTGCCACATGTAATAAGCCGCCCTTTGTATCATTTTCATATCCACCGACAAAATCATATTTGGATGTAATGGCCATGTATGAAGTAGGTACAGGGATGTTTTTATATTTTGATATGTCTGTACCCGGAGAGTAGTCAACTTTATAATATTCACCCTTGGCAATAGGAAATTCGGAAACATCTCTTTTACCATGATCAAAAACAGCATTAACATCAGGTGGAAATACAGATTGATAGGACTCATTTACCGAAACCGCGGGATTGGCCCACCATAAAAATGTTTGTGCATGAGGCGTTCGATTGTATAGTTGCCCCTTAATTTCGATATATGCCTTATCAGGATATAATGTAAACCCAGCCATGCCTTTGGTACGAAACATCCGCTCCAACTCGCTAACCCACACTGTAACGCTACCATCTGTATTTTCTTCGATTTTAAAATCTGTAGCATCGTAAGTGCTGGGTCGATGATGCTGAGGCCAATTGAATTCAATACCGCCTGAAATCCATGGCCCAGTAAGTCCGACAAGAGCAGGTTTTATCACATGATTGTAATACACAAAATGACGGTTACGTACCTTATCATACGCCATTTGTATGCGTCCTCCCAAAGCTGGTAAAACCATGATTTTTATATAATCATTTTCTATAAAGATAGCATCCCACTCTTTATCTATTTTATGATCGCTGATTTTTTCGACCACGGGATGTGGATACACAGCACCACTACTACCTTGATATACTCTTTTCTCTAAAAATATGGGATATTTTTCAGGACTACCAATCTCATACGTCGGAATTATTACTTTTTCTGACCACGCTTTTACTTTCATTGTCACTTCTTTTTTCTATTATTATTGCAATCTATTATATCTTAAAATATTGCAAACATGTGCTAACTAACAGCATATTTAACGTTTTACCAAATCTGAAATCTCAGATTTATCTAATACTACTTTTGGGTGAAAACCATCACTCAACATATATTTTTTTAAACTAAATAAGAGTTGTTGGGCTTCTGGCCTACGCTCCATATCAGTATGTAAGTCTATACCTGATATTACAAGCTTCCCTTTGCCTATTTTGACTTCAAAAATTAAAGCTAAACTTTTGTTGGAATACCAATCATCTATCACCCTTACGATGGGTGTTATATTGGACGAAAAGGTGTTTAACATGAGTGCATTAGAATGGCTCATCGCATCCCACCACTGCCAATTGGAGTGATATTCTGTTGGAAAATCCCTTAATGATGGGTGCTTAGGATCACATAGTATGCCTAAAGTATGTGGCTTTTGACCACTAGTATAGGCAGTATTCCAAAAAATACTCGAAAATCCAATCGCAATATTACCTCCTCTCTCAGGTTTAAGACTATCTTTTGTAATATTGAGTAATACTTTGCCTCCTTCTTCCAGATATTTTAAGGTAGAGGGGTCAAGCGCTGTAACTATTTTCAAATCATCATCTTTTAGTTGTGGCTTTCGATGAGGATATACCCAAATATCCCAAGTATTTATAAAAGTATCAATTTGTACTTGGATGACCATTTTTTGCGGATCCTTTATATTTTTAAAATCAGCAACAATCTCTCCAAGATACATCCCATTTCCTATTGGGACGTTTTTTGAAGCAAATTTCCCACTGAAGAGAATATTATTTTCCACGGTTTTTATTTCCCATGATGCTGTAGATTTTAATAATGACTTTGCTCCAAAATGAGCAATTTCAACTTTGGCTCTTAAGGTATCAGTATTTAAAAAAACTCTTTTATCCAGGCGAATCAGGGGCACTGTTTGATTGCAAAACTGTCTGTATTCTTTTGGTGTAATGTACCCCTTCTCTTCCCAAAAAGCATCTAGGACGCCCACCAAAGCAGTACCCTGGCCTGGAAAATCATGTAAATCTAGTAGTTGAAAACCCGCAAAATCTTTGGTGCGTAATGCAGCCTCGATATCAGCTTTATAACAAAGGGTTTGAAGTTTGCCCGATGCCAATAGAAAACTATCGGCAAGTGCCACCATCCCATTTTCAGTTAAAGTTTCCTGAAAAATTTCAAAATTTTTAGGCTTCAGTATCCCTGTATATTTCTTCATTTCTTTAAAATTAGGATATACACACCATTGCCCTATCTCATGAGAAACATAAGGTATAGGTGTTTTATCCACATCAGCCTTATAGTCAAAAATAGTCTGAGGTGGCTTACTATTTATGATACTTTTAAGCCCTTCGCCCCATCGTTGTATTCGAGCGCCAGCATGATTGTAGTAATCCGCATTTTCTGTCAAAGGCCAACCAGCTCCCCCCGTATAAACCCTTCGATTATCGAGTTTTTTAAAGTAGGCGACATACTTGCTTAGATAATCTTTATGATTTACACCACCTGGTTCATTTCCGTATGCCATCAAGCAAAACGAAGGGTGATTGCCATAAGCATCTATGATGTCTGATGACTCTTGATATAGCCATTGGTCGATGGGTTGTCCATCTCCCAGCTTACTATTGTAATCATTTGCCCAACTTGAAGCTTCTATTTGCAAATATATACCTAACTCATCTGCTGCATCAAAAGCTGCTTCAGGTGGACACCATGAGTGAAATCTGACGTGATTGAGGCCATGACTGCGTATGATTTTATAGATTCTTTTCCAATCTTCAGTTTTCGTAGATGGATATCCTGTTAATGGGAAAATGGCACATTCTAGAGTACCTCTTAGAAAAATCAATCTATCATTGACTGTAAATTGTTTCCCTTTCACTTTAATTTCTCTCATTCCAAAGTTTACCTTCTTTTGATGTGAGCTATTTCCTGTTTTCAGATCCAAGGTTAGTGTATATACATTGGGGTTGAACTCATCCCATAGTAAAGGCGAATTGCCCATCGGCAATAAAAATTCATACTCACCCCCATTTTTTTCTAATTTCAACTTTTTAGTTAAAGGCAAGATGTTTTTTCCTTTTTTAGTATTACTTTTTGCTGAGATATTTAAAGTGCCATTTTGAATTTGATCAGTTAAATTCTTAATATTTGCAACGATTCTTATATTTCTCTTTTCAATATTTGGATAAATCTTTACGTTTTCCACCATAACATTAGCCGAAGATTTCAACATTATTAGGCCAACCATACCATTCCAATTGGTTTGTGTCTGATCAGTTATGCTGTGAGAACTAGCCCCAACTACCACTTCCTTAATACTATTATCCACCCTAATGGAAATAGTATGTTTTCCTTTTTTCAAATCAGCTGGTAAAGTATATGCATGTGGTGTACCCAAGCTGTTTTTCATACCAATGTATTGATTATCAATCCAAACTTGGGTTTCCCAATGTGGCCTTTCTAAAAATAATTCTATATTTCTATTTTCCCAACCATCTGGAATCACCACTTCCTTTTGATACCAGGCTGCTCCCATATAATACTTATTAGGTTGCAACCAAAATGGGATTTTAAAGTTATCTTGTCTTCTATATCGTTCATATTTTGGGCTATTAAAGAATGAAGAATCCAAAATCTCTCCAACCCATGGGGTATTGATGGTCACTTCATCACCTTTATTGTTGGTTGCCATAGATCCGGGCAAGATGACAGTTTCTGATAAAATCTTATTGAACCAGCTATTGCTTATACCTTCATTGCGGGCATCTATTCGAAAATTCCATTTTCCTGATAAGTCTATCTGCTGAGTAAAACTCAGAGTGCTGACAAACAAACTAGTGACTAAAAATATACTCTTAATAATATGTGCTTTCATAAATTATTTCTTTTTTTAATCATTTATCAGCTGGCTCGAAATATTTATTGATTTCTGATGCTACGACCAAATGTCCTTTCTCGTTGATGTGATTGTTTTGAGCCATATATTTATCCAATGATTCTACTTTAGCGATACTCTTAAAAATAGCATAACTATCTATCAAACCCACCTGATATGTCTTGGCCAATTCTCTTATCTGATCTGCATGTTTTGCTAAAATAGCATAGTCATCTAAGATATTCTCATTTAAATCAGGTGTTGGAGTAAACAATATTATTTTGGTACCGTATTCTTTTGCTTCATGTATCATTTGAATCCAAGCAGCTCTTGACATTTCAAGACCGTTTTTTCTATCGTTGAGTGCGTAATCTATAAAAATCAAGTCGGGTCGGTGGCACAACACTTCATTCTTAAACCTCTTTGCTCCTTGTACAGCGTTTTCGCCACCAATAGCTGTAGTGATACAATTGATGATGGCCAATGGATATCCCTCTTTAATCGTTTTTGTAGTGACAAAAGGATAGGCTTCATAAGTGCGAATATCAGGTGATTTAAAATAACCCACTACCACCGAGTGTCCATGAAAAACAAAATTAACCGTTCTGTTTTTTGGCCATTTCTTATGAAATTCTATTTTTATACTATCCAAATAATGGTTTGTATTTGCCACTTGAGCATATAAATCATTGCATCTGCCGAAAAAGATTAGGAACAAAATTATAGAACTTATTTTATACATTGTCGTAGTAGATTTTTTTATAAATTATCGTTGGAAAATTCTCTTTCAATTTCTTCTAAAGATTTGCCCTTGGTTTCCGGAAGTCGGTTTTTTATGAAAATATAACCCACTACACATATGAAACTGTATATCCAAAATGTCCCATATGACCCTAATATTTTATTGAGAATGGGAAAGCTAAAAGTCAATATAAAGCAGGCCACCCAAAGGACGAAGGTTGCTATAGACATTGCCGCACCTCTGATTCTATTTGGAAAAATTTCTGATAAAACCACCCAAGTAATCGGAGCTAATGACATAGCATATATACCAATGGCTACTATTACCAGAATCAATACCGGCAAGCCAGTGAGTTGAAAATAATATGCTCCTCCTAAAAGCAAATAGATAAATGCCAGTCCTGCAGAACCAAATAACATCAATTTCCTCCTTCCCCATTGATCCACAGTTTTCATGGCTACAATGGTAAAGATAAGATTTACACTGCCTGTAATGACTATATTGAATAGTATATCACCCACACTATAACCAGCAGATTTGAATATCTCTTCCGCGTAATTGAATATGATGTTTATACCACACCATTGTTGAAATGCAGCTAAAAACATACCTATGATTAAAATTGGCAGCACTTTGGGACTTAAGAACTCACTCATCTTTACTTTACCTTCATTTGCTGATGTCAGGGTCATTTTAATATTGTCCAACTCCTGCCGGGCATACACTTCTCCACCAATTTTTGATAAAATCTTCAGGGAAGCATCATCTTTTTTAACTTTGGCGAGAAATCTTGGACTTTCGGGCATAAAAAACATAAAGCCTAAAAATAGAATAGCAGGTATGCTCTCGGCCCAAAACATATATCTCCACCCAGTTTGGCCATTCCATGAGTGTAGCATTTCTTGTGATGTGATATTATCTGAGATAGGCTCTGCTATAGATAAATTAATGATTTGTGCCGCTAAAATCCCTACTACAATGGTCAATTGATTTATCGCAACATATTGTCCTC
>JBATLS010000329.1:0-2964 GCA_049289435.1 Saprospiraceae bacterium
AGTGCACACAGTTTTTAACAAAAAGCTGAAGCTAGCGGCAATTGAAAAGATGATTGCCCAATAATGGCCTTGTAATCTTTGATTGCAAGCATAACAATAAAATTGCATTCAAACAATGCAATGCCAATAAGTGCACACAGTTTTTAACAAAAAGCTGAAGCTAGGGGCAATTGAAAAGATGATAGCCTAGTAATGGCTTTGTAATCTTTGATTGCAAGCATAACAATATATTGCATTCTTCGAATGCAATGCCTCCCGACAACTATCGGGAGCGCAAAACGGACTTTTTGAAATTACTCCAGTTTTTTTCTCTTGAGCGTAAAGACTCTGCTGATGTTGAACCCAAAATGAATACCTTCAAAAGACGTATCCCATTTTCGGGTTGTCTCGGTAATGAAACCCTTCTCCACCATGGATCTGTTATTGGAAAAATGAAGCTGGAAGACGTGACCACCTGTTTCTATATCAAATCCTACACTCAGCGAATTGGTATATTGCTCGCCTACCTGATCAGGAAGGAGATAGACGTATTCTGCATTTAGTGCTACTCGCTTCGACAGTTTAAGTCTGGTACCTATACCCAAAGCATATACATCATTTTTTTCATCATTGGTTTTGACGAGATTTCTATGTACCAGTGTCGGACTAAGTTGCAGACTAAAAGACTCGCTAAATTTTCTACCCAAGATTATTTGAGATATATAAGTCAATCGGTTGGAGAAAAAATTGTCTCTTTCGGGATTTTCCCACCTGAGTGTCTGGATGGATGACGCAAGAACTACTGCAGCACTAAATGGCATCCTGCGCTTGCCGGTACTTTGTCTTAAAAATTTGTACTTCATGAAACCATCGTATGTCTTTTCAAAACTACTACGTCCAACCCCAATGGTAACTACATCCGATATACCATAATCAAGTCCAAAACGTATATTAGCTCCATCCAGGCCAAATAAGTCGTACAATCCATTATTCAAAGCACTAAACCGGTGGTTGATCTTAAAGTCAAGCACACCTCCTGCGGTGCTTTCGAGAGAGTGCAAATTGATCACTCGATTGGTCTTGAAACTTGCTGTGGTATAATCTATAGTTTCTTCTTCACCCAACAATGATAACAAATCATCCTGAGCATGGATTATACCCAAACCGCACAAATACGCCAAACAAATAAAAAGTAAATTTCTCATACCACAAAGATATTATTTTAATGGTTCCAAGGTAACATCTACCTTGATTTTTACAGTCTTGGATATCTGATCTCTGACCAAGGCAGGGATAGAGATTTTATAATCAGCCAATATCACATCAAAAGTGGCATCGATGTCAATCTTACCGTTTACTACGACTAAGACCCCAGAAGTAGTCACCTTTTTTGTCACCCCATGAATGGTGAGATCTCCTGTGGCATGTACATTACTTTTACCATTTTTGCTGATGTCCAGCTTTTGATATCCATCTATCTGCCCTTTGAAGGTAGCTTTGGGATATTTATTGCTTTCCATATAGTTTTCATTAAAATGTTCCTGCATGAGTGCTTTATCAAACTGAAATCCTTTGACAAGTACAGCAAACTCTATCTTACCAGTCTCCACATCCATCACACAATTTGATGATTTATTGAGTGCTTCTATTTTTTCGATTGGGGTATCGGAGTAGAAAGATATTTGTCCGGTTTTAGTAAAATATTTTTGAGCTTGTATGTTGCTACAACAAGCAAAAAAACAAGCTAACATCAGGAAAAAATTACGCATAAGGCTTTTTTTATAATAAATTTGAGAATAGCATCCAGATTTATTGGACAACCACTCATGATTTGAGATATTCTGAAGGCTTGTCCATTGTGAAAGATGGTCTATACTTTTTGGACGCACACCATATATCCAATGTTACAGATTTGAACCACCACAGATAATAAAGATTTGTTAAACTACATCACCGTACACCGAGCAAGGACAATATCCATCAGTTTGCCAGTACACAAACCCCTTACTTTTACCCGAGCACCTTCCTTTAGAGATGCCACAGCTGCTACGGATTCAAACTCACATGTGATGGCACTCATATCATCACCAGTGTCAATGGTGATGGCAGACCCATTGTCGAGGGTAGTTACTTTTTTGATGATCCCTTCGATTTCTATTATTTTATCCAAATATTTAATGTCCGCTTTGGCCTCATCGGTTTCATATTCAGATAGTAACGCTGATGGACTTATGACATAATCGGGCTTGCCTGCTGCTGTATCCGTATGTGGTTTAAAATAGGGATACAAGAGGAAATAAACCACGGCTAAAGATATTATCGTCACTATCACAGACAAGGCAGATAGCCAAGTCATCTTTTTTTGATTTATTTTAGGTATAAAACTCATATGATTAATTATTTGGACTTCCGGCTTTGACCCATGACTCTATCTTTGCAATCTTGCAGTCATCTAGTTTGGAGGCACTTTTGGGCATCTCAGAATATCCAGCAGCATGCTTTATTGACCCTACCAACGAACCATCATTGGCGTAGCTCAATACATTGCCATGAGTTTCCAAATCTATGCCCCCGCCAATGGTTGATGTCGCGACATGACAAGAGAGACAACTCGCTGCCAGGATAGGTTTGATATCTGTATTGAAACTTACGTTGTCTGTTTTGCAAACGACGGCTGGGTACAAATCTTCTTCTGAATCATAGTAACATCCACTGACCACACTTATTGATAGTACAACTATAAAGAATTTATAAATTTTTAACATCTTATTATATTTCAATCGGAGCACAAAAGTACCAATTCTTTTTTGATTTAAAAATGATATAAGTCACATCCTCAATGGTATCAACATTTTTTAACTTTTAAAATTAAGGATTAGGGGTTGATGAGGTTGATGGGTTAGTTGTTTATTTGTTTATTTGTTTATTTGTTTATTTGTTTATTTGTTTAGTTGTTTATTTGTTTATTTTTTTATTTGTTTATGT
>JBATLS010000330.1:0-4514 GCA_049289435.1 Saprospiraceae bacterium
ATTCAGGACACTGGGTCGGGGTACCAGGGTCAACTCGTTTTCAGTATTTGGAGGTGTGGAGCAAGGGCCTCAGATCGCAAAACTCGAAAAAGGCATAGATATATTAGTGACCACTCCCGGTCGAATGTTTGATCTCGTGAGTCAGGGGTATATTAAACTCAATAGGGTAGAGTTGGTAGTGCTTGATGAAGCTGACCATATGTTGGATCAGGGATTTATCAAAGATATCAGAGACCTTATCCGGTTTTTACCCCGCAAACGACAAACACTATTTTTTTCAGCTACCATCGATGACGAAATCAAAGATTTGGCCTACTCACTGGTCAAAAATCCTATCAGGATTCAGGTATCACCCAAAGACCCCGTCTCAAAAAATGTAGATCACTCTGTCATATTTGTCAATATGGATGACAAACGCTTTTTTCTGGAGAGAATGGTCTCCGAAAATCCCGAAAGTAAAATACTGGTATTTGTGAGAACAAAGGTGCGAAGCGAAAGAGTAAAAGCCGCCATGCAGCGTGTAGGCATCAAAGCTGCGTTTATGCATGGTGGACAAGAACAGCAAGATCGACTGTCGGTGCTCAAATCATTCAAACAAAGTGAAATCATGTTGTTGATAGCGACGGACGTGAGTGCCAGAGGTATAGATATTCCCGATGTGGATTATGTGGTCAATTATGACTTGCCCGAACACCCTGAGAACTATGTACACAGAGTAGGTAGGACTGGACGTGGGAGGAAAAAAGGTATGGCATATTCCTTTTGTGATGAATCTGAAAAGTCATTACTGGCCTCCATCGAAGATTATATGGGTACCAAAGTAAAGGTTTTGAATCTATTTAGGGATGATTATAAAGAAGTGACCGATCTCACTGCTGAAAAAAAGATGGATCTGAAGCAGATTTTGGTAGAATTGGCACCTGTCCCCAATAAAAGATATGGGGTCAAGAAATCTAAAAGGAAATAATTTCCATAATTCACCATGGTGTGCATCATGGAGATGGAGATGATCTTGATTAAACACTAATCATATCAGTGAGTCCACAAAATTCAGTCATCGAGTACTTCTTGCAAATGTCACTTTTGGTCAAACCCATCGCTATCGGACTCTCTTGCAAGAAAAGGAGTTCAGAAATCTACCTTAACTAAACGACATTGATTTTATATTATTAAATTATTACACATGATCAAACTAATGGGAATTCCATACGATAAAAACTCTTCATTTTTGAGAGGTCCTGCCTATGCTCCGGCACGAATCCGACGGATGGAGTCTGATGGATCGGCCAATTATTATGCTGAAAATGGACTGGAAATACATCCAGAAAAATTTTATACAGATGTAGGAGATATATCTTTTGAAGCGCAAAATCATGAACAAGCTTTTCATACTATAAAATCCAAGGTATCCATGCTGATATCTGATGGATCAAAACTGGTTTCGTTGGGAGGAGATCACTCGGTGACATATCCGATCATCGTTGCTCATCTAGAAAAGTATAAAAATTTGCATGTTTTGCAACTGGACGCACATGGAGACCTTTATGAAGATTTTGATGGTAATCCATATTCTCATGCTTCCCCATTTGCACGCATCATGGAGACAGGCAAAGTCACATCTTTGACACAAGTGGGTATCCGAACCCTCAGCAATCATCAAAGGGAGCAGGCTGTCAGTTTTGGAGTCAATTGCATAGAAATGAAGGATTTTAGTTTGGATTTTTTGTCAAAGTTGGAAGGACCACTATACATTTCTCTTGATCTGGATGTACTTGATCCAGCATTTGCGCCTGGACTCTCCCATCACGAACCTGGTGGGATGTCTGTCAGACAATTGATAGAGATCATCCAACATATAGAAGTAGAGATCATCGGAGCCGATATCGTGGAGTACAATCCGGTCAGAGATTTTCAGGATATGACTGCGATGGTAGCTTATAAGCTTATGAAAGAATTGATGTCTAAAATGATCAAATAACATGATTCAATCTAATATAACAGCATTTTACAACCTTTGAAAGATTTGTGCTGTTGATTCTATAATCGTTGCTTATTTTCATTATTCTCAATAATTTTTAACCATGGATAAGAAAAATGTAACCAAAGAATATACGAATGGCCAAATCACCGTTGTATGGCAGGCTGGACTTTGTATTCATTCAGGCAACTGTGTAAGGAATAATCCTGAGGTGTTTAAACCCAAGCAACAGCCTTGGATAAATATGGACGGATCTACCACAGATAAGATCATCGACACAGTGGGCAAGTGTCCATCTGGTGCATTGTCTATAAAGTGAAGCAAGTTAATCCAAAATAAATGAATCATGAATAGCTGTCTTTGGTACTTTTTGCTTTGTGTTATCACTTACAATGTCTCAGGTCAGCAAAATGACTCCACTTATTTTGTCAATGCGCCTTGGTATATAGACACCTTAGACCATGGCGTGATGTGGCATCATCATCATTTTGACCAATCTGATCTTTTTGTTTCCAATCAACATATACAGTATATCAGTGTATCTAAACAAGCTAAGTCCTATGAATGGAAAATAGGAAGGGCGATCGACTCTACGAGGAAGACCAGTGATATGGGCATCGGGCTGAAAGCTTTGGCAGGTATCAATGGGGGCTTTTTTAATACAAAGACGGGAGCTTCAGTCAATTTTATAAAGATGGATGGAGTGGTCATGGATACTTCTTATTACAATAAAGAAAAGGGAAAGTATGGACCACATCAGGATGGCATCATTGCATTTGGAAATGATGGGTTTCATATTTTTAAAAGATCAGATGATCCAGCTTTTCAGTGGAGCGACGTGACCAAATATCCCAATATACTGGAGTCAGGACCATTATTGATGATTGACGGTCAAAATATCACTTTGAGCGCAACTCCATTCAATGACAACAGACATCCACGCTCATGCGTATGTTTGACTGACACGGACATCATTATTTTAGCTGTAGATGGTAGGAATGCTCAGGCACAAGGCATGAATTTGGGCGAATTGTCATCTATTTTGACATGGTTGAAATGCACATCAGCCCTCAATCTCGATGGTGGCGGATCTACTACATTCTATATCGATGGTAAGGGAGTGACCAATATGCCCAGTGACAATAAGGTATTTGACCACTTGGGCGAAAGAAAAGTAAGTAATGGACTTTTCTTAGTGCGTAAAAAGTAGATATTGAGGTGAACTAGAAACTATAATAATTTTAAACAAAAATCGCCTAAAGGATATAGTTCCAGCCCTTTATGTCACTTTTAGTCATTCATTCTTCTTCTTCACTTTAGTCTTTTTGCTGGTCTTCACCGTGCCCTTATTTCCTTTTACGGTCGTTGTTTTTTTGGTGACTGAGTTGCCTCTTGGTCCGGTGACTTTGGTGGTTTTTCTGGTTGCTCTATAGGTAGTACGTGCTCCTGCATATCTGGTATTCACCCTTGTGGATGTGACCCGGATGGGCTTGTATATACTGCGTGCATGGACGATTCTATGTGTTGTTACCGTTCTGTAGCCGTATCTGTGATGAGTGATTCGCAGTGGATGCCATACTGACCACCCCAATGGTCGCCATGGTTTCCACCAGTAGGGATATGCACTCCATCTCCAAGGAGAGACCCATGGTCTGTAATTGGGAGTATACATATATCTGACACTTGGCCATGCCCATACATTGACTGTGACATTGGACCGACTATTGCTTCTGGCAGATTCATTGTAGTCATATACTTCATCATCTGCATCAGAAGGCTCCACAATGATTTCTTCACCAAATATGTCTTCATCACCAATGATTTGTAAGATGGCATTTTCTGTACCTGATTTTTCTATTTCTATGACTGCAATATCCTGGTTTTCATCATCGGAGACAGGCACTTGAAGGATCAATATATGTATCCAATCTTCCATTTTTGAAATTACTTTGACATAATCAATATCATTGTCATCATTGAGATCCAAATTATTGACGTTATTGTCTTTTGAATTAAGCTGTTTCTCAAAATCTTCCGGTGAAGTTGATTTTTTGAATAGTTCAAGGGCTCCTTCCAGACTGAAATGATCACCAGGTAATCCTGTAGGATCACTGTCATTATTGCTTTGTGCAAATAGACTTACTGAAAATACTAAGGAAAGAATGACAAGCTTCAATGTTTTCATTTTAATAATTTTTTTAGGTTGGATGAACAGATAATTATTTTGTATATCGGAATCTCGTATGACTACTTTTAGTGAACATGCTTACCAGAAAGATAAAAAGAGTTTATTTAGTGCATTTGACCAAAGAAAAGTGAGAAGGTTTAATGGTCTATAAATTAATGGTTTAAACCAATGATTGATTTGATAGATCAAATGATCAAAGATAAATAAAATGTTGTCATTGGATGAGGACTGAAATGCAAAGGGAAAGTGATATAATGCGAAGAGCCCAGGTAAATGAATACTCGGGCTCTTTCGACTAAGGTCTCAAAATAAGAAAACTACTTCTTACAGGTGTGGTCACCTTTATAT
>JBATLS010000331.1:0-3424 GCA_049289435.1 Saprospiraceae bacterium
GTCAGATGGCGGTAGTGATAAAGCACCTATGAGAGATGAATTTTGGGGATATTGGGGAAGTTGTTTGGATAAATTTGGTGTCAGATGGATGTTTAATGTAATGAATGATCAAAATAATTAATAAATAGGTTCTACTACCAATTTAATGGAAGAACAAATTTAGGCCGTTCGCATATAAGTCAATCATCACAAGAATAATCCTGTATGACCATTATGCAGTTGTTGGGCAGGCCCGCCTGACCACTATGTAGTAGTCGGGCAGGTTCAGATAGGAAAAAATATTGTCCTATTTTACCCCCAGCCCCTAAAGGGGAGTCTAAACCGCTTGATCAAATAAGGTTTCCATTAAAATCGTAGTAGAACCCTATAAAATAAAGACATTATTTTTGCCAGACTCTGATATAATCTATTTGAAAACTTGAAGGTAGATCGCTCTGAACAGGCAGTCCATGCCAAGACCATGTTACAGAATTTACCCAAAGTTTTAATGGGTTTACCACCACCCAACCATCACCAGCTTCCAACCTAGTTACTTCCTTGATAAGTTTACCATCGGCATAAAACTTTAAAAAATCTTTGTCCCACTCGCAACCATATACATGAAAATCATCTGCAACTCTAAAAGGTAACTGAGATTTATTGGTCCAGACAGATTTTCCTTGGCCGGCAGCTGACCAATCATGAATAGAAGACCACATTTCTGTTTCAAGTTTTATTTTCGCCTCCGACCGGATAGAAGGCTTTCCAAAATGTTCAAATATATCCAATTCGGATCCAGATCCGGTAGCCCAAAATGAACTGGATACAGACGCATCCGCTACCTTTGCTCTTGTTTCCATATATCCATATAGAAAATCGCTTTTACAAATGACTGCTGATGATGTATAGTTTTCGTATTTGACTCCAAATTTGTCCAACGTAGTCAGAAAAGGAAATTCCGGTTCCCACTTAACGGATACTATTAATTTACCATCCTTAACACTTGCATTTTTGGTAGAATATTGCGAAGGCGCCCGACCATAAGAATTGGATTGGTACACTCCGTTTGTTCCTTGCACCAACCACTTAGATTCGTTGATGGCAGTCCCGTCAAATTCATCACTTAGATTTTCTTTTAAGCTCCATTTGGCAGTATTGGCAGCATCTGTTAGTGGAAATATCTTTTCAACTACCACAGGCACTTCTGTTTCTTCTGCTGATTTTTCACAAGAGATCAATCCAATAAAAGATAGAATTGTGAATTGAATAATAAATTTTGTGTTCATATAACTATTTATTTAAATATTAAAATTACTTTTTCTGCCATACTCTGATATACTCAATTTCATAATCCACTGGCAAGTCTTCTTTGATTGGTATGCCGTGCCATGGAAATGTTTCTGAATCTACCCAAACCCATAGTGGATTATTCATTACCCAATTTTCGCCCAAATCAGCGGCAAATGCCTCATGAATTAATTTACCATCTGCATAAAATTTTACATAATCTTTACTCCAATCACAACCATAAACGTGATATCCAGTTGCGACTCTAAACGGTAATTGTGTTCTTTTGGTCCAAACGGATGGCCCTCCTGCTTTGGACCAATCATGAATTGATGACCACATTTCTGTTTCTAAATGAATTTTGTTTCTTTGAGCAGGTTTCCCAAAATTTTCCATAATATCTAACTCGGATTTGTTGCCTGTTGTCCAGAATGCACTGGTAACTGAAGCATCTGCAGCCTTGCATTTGATTTCCATATATCCATACAAAAATTGCTGTTTACTTATGACCGCAGCTGTAGTGATATTCTCATATTTTAACCCATTATCTATTTTTGTAGAATATGTAAACTCAGTATCCCATTTAGTTTCCAATTTCAATTTACCATTTTCAATCCTTACATTTTTTGTTGAAAATTGAGATGGAGCTCTGCCGATAAAATTTGATTGGAAGACGCCATTGGTTCCTTGGATTAGCCATTTTGACTCATTCAGTGGGGTGGATTCAAACTCATCACTTACTGTTTCCAGTAATTTCCAATTTCCTGTGTTGGTGCTATCTGTATATGGAAATATTTGAAGGCCCACTTCAGGTACAGTTTTAATCTCTGGATTTTCATCAGTGCAGCTCAAAAAGACAAGCACTCCTATGAGGATTAATAGAATTTGGCTTATTTTAAAAAAAAACATTTAATCTATTTACTTGATGATGAAAATCTGATAAACTAATACCTAAATAAATGAGAGAGTCAGATATAATATACTACTCAACAATTAGTTTTTTGGTTGCTGCTACTCCATTGGATGTGACTCTTACAAAATAAACTCCAGAAGCAAGATCTGAAACTGAAAGATGTGCATTTGATGAAACACCCTTTAGAGATTTTACTGACATTCCACTGATGTTAGATATTAAAACATCGCTCTCTTCTGCAATAGCAATACTAATATGATCGGATGCTGGATTTGGGTAAACATTAAATTCAGGTGCATTTATGGATGTAGTACTTGATGTAAGGCCCTTGACTAATGAAACTTGATCGAGATAAATAGTGGATGGTCCAGTCATTCCTACGTAGTCACTCCCACGCACTCTAACTCCGGTTTTCATCTCAGCAATCGCTGTAGGAAAATCTACAACTGTTGAAATAGTTTGCCAACTACCTTTAGGTACATTTGCAGTAGGAATAACGACCAACATACCATTAGTAATTACAGCAGACTTTTCAGCAAGGTAAAATGCAATAACAGCTGGTGCTTGATCCTCAATGAATATTTTTATCGAAAGAGTATGTTCACCACTCCCTACAGGAATATTTCCTACAGCAAAGTCCACATTTGTACCTCCAATGATGGCTGAAATGTTTCCTCCTGTAATGATGCCTGCGTCTGGTGCTGCAAACTTAATGCTTCTTAATCCATCAAACTTTTTACCTTCTTCTAGAGCTCCTGTGAAAGATGACACTGGTGCAGCTGTGCCCCCGATAAAGAGAGGGACTTCAAAACCTGAGACCGCTGTAGGAAATATGTTCTGAGCTGTCATAAAGCCTACATATCCCATGTAGGCAAAACAAAAGATGACTAATTTTGTAAATTTCTGTTTCAAAATACTGAATTTAATGGGTTAATAAAAATGATTTTAAAATCTAAAATATCGGGTGTATCCCAAAATTTCACTTTTATACAATTTCTTTTTAGATTACCCCATCCCTAAAGGGAGCTAAAAAGAAATTGGCTATCAATGAATGCAAAAATGGGATACACCCAAAATATCCGAACTTCAAACAATGACAAAATTACTACTATTTGTAGCTAGCATATTGCACTATATTAACTAGGGGCTGCACTTTGTTAACTTTTAGCTCAATGGGGTAGTTTTACTTCATTGCAATATGTATTTATCCCATTTGTTGTCGTCCAAAAATGATTTAATGTCAAG
>JBATLS010000332.1:0-8927 GCA_049289435.1 Saprospiraceae bacterium
TGGCACCAACTCTTGCTGGTCAAGACTTATCATAGAGGATAAGATAAAACCTGTGATCGTATGTTCCCCAGTCAATGTCACATTGTCATGTGTAGAAATGGCTTCTTACAAGCCTACCATCACAGAAGCATGTGGTATTTTAAGAATTGACTCTACAGAAACGATCACTCCCAACAATTGTCTTCCAGGCAACGGTTTTCACCCTAGTGTGCTCAAGAGAATCGTCAGGACTTATATTGTCACTGACATACATGGCAATACGTCACTTCCTTGTACTACTACATTTGAAGTGACAACCCTTGCGTCATTGGACTCCCCTACGATTACTTATCCCGAAAATTATGATATAGCTCCGGGTATGCAAGATGCGTTGCAATGTAATGCCCCATATCCTAAATTAGACAATGGTAATCCATCTCCAGTAAGTGGAACAGTCAGTGGTGTAGTCAGGCCAGGTACAGGAACTCCAAAACTTGGTGCCGTCGATTTATTTAACAATCAAAGTTTATACTGCGGACTATTGGTCACATACACAGATGCTCCACCGATCAAAATCAATTGTGTGACTAAGATCATGCGTACCTGGCAGGTATTTGAATGGTCATGTCTCAGCAGGATGCCTATCACCAAAGTGCAAGTACTTGAAATCGTCGACTCAAAAGGACCTACTGTGACTGGTTTGAAAGATATATTAGCTTCTACTTCCAATCACGTATGTGAAGCAAATGTCAATTTGGCACAAGCAAATGCAGTATTCTTTGACAGTTGTTCAGCTACCACTACTTATACTGTTAATATAAAAGATAAAGATGGGCTTGCTGTTGTATCATCCAAACAAGGTAATTCAAGGATTGTAAAACTTTCTGTCGGTTCATATACAGCAGACTATATTGTATATGATGAATGTTACAATAGTACCACAGTGACTATCAATATATTGGTAGAGGACAATACTCCGCCAGTAGCCATTTGTGATGAATTAGCCACCATTGGATTGACCAATGATGGCACGGCCTGGGTTCCTGCTACTGTATTTGATGATGGCAGTTATGATGAGTGTTCATTGGCTAAGGTTTTAGTTAGAAGAATGACCCCTAATTGTGGGCCATGCGTAGCACCTACCTATCCTGGATTTGATTTGATAGGAGAGAGAGGTACAGGTACAGCAAAGAGATACTATTATCTTTCAAGACACGCCGCCACATCCAAAGTAGCCAACAAAACGGCAGTAGCTATAGGAGGATATCTAGTTCTTTACTCCGGAGCAACGACTGCTTTGGTCAATGCTGAGAGGGATACCGTTAGGATATTTGTTCATGCTAAAGCGCCAAATCTATCTTTCTTCAAAGGAACAAGTACTGGAGGTGTAGAAAAAGATCAGGCACTTTCAGGACCCATATCTGTACCATTGGCAACAGATACACTAAGATATGTAGTTGAAATAGAAAATCCATGTGGATGGAGTGCTTATGCCCCATTTTGCTGCGCAGATGTAGCTGCCAGTCCAAGACAAATGGTAGCTTTCAGAGCCATCGATGATTCAGGCAATTTCAATGACTGTATGGTTAGTGTAGAAATACAAGATAAAATAGGTCCAAAGATCACATGTCCTGCGGATAGAACGGTCTTCTGTGACTTTGCTTATGATCCTGCCAATTTGGCTAAAGATTTTGGTTCAGCAACGGTAACGGACAATTGTACTCCACTTCCTGTAGTAGTAGAGACTGTAAATTATGATAGCCTTACTCAGTGTAGAATCGGTTTTATCAAACGTAAGTTTAAAGTGACTGATGTAGGTGGAAGATCTGACTCATGTACTCAGACCATCAGATTTTTGGCAGACCCTACCAAAGTATATACAGGTCCTACAACGGCACAATGGCCAGCGGCCAAAACCATCAATGGATGTGGAAACCCTGCAGACGCTGCATTTTCGGCAGATATATTGGGTCGCCCGATACTTACGGATGGGGTGTGCTCGCTAGTCGGAGCAAGTCAATATGAAGATGAAGTATATCAGTTTAATAATTCGACCAGTCCTGCCTGCTTTAAGATATTGAGAAAATGGACGGTCATCGACTGGTGCAAATTTGCGCCAAACACATATATTAACGTTTCAGGTGGCATTTCTATGTATCCTTCTTCAAAAACGGAAGGAGTAAATTCCTGGACTTGGACACAAGAGATCAAAGTCAATGATCTTGTGGCTCCGGTATTCAAGACATTGGCACCTACAGTGTCAGTAAATACTACTGATGGTGCTTGTGCTAATGGGTCTATCACATTGACAGCCAGTGCAAAAGACAACTGTACCAAAGTCATGAGAGCTACGATCAGCATAGACTCCCTCAACAATGGTACGATAGACAGAACATCACTTCCTACACCTACTATCGGGGTATTGGACACAAATACGGTATCTATTACACTTAATTATCCGGTAGGAACGCACAAAATCATATTCTCATTTGAAGATAAGTGTGGTAATCTGACATCAAAAGAGCAGATATTTACCATCGTCAATACAAAAGCACCGAGTGCCTATGTAAAGAAAGGTCTCGCTATGTCCATCATGAAAATATCTGAAGGGGTGGGATCTGCAACTATATGGGCCAAAGACTTTGACAATGGAAGCAATCACCCTTGTGGATATCCAGTTTTGTTGTCTTTCACTCCTGTGACTGTGTCCAAAGGTTTACTTGTGGGAACAACCAGTTTATCATTCAATTGTGATGAACTTGGTGAGAATGAAGTAATCATATATGTAGCAGCACTGACTCCGATGGGTAATGTCGTACAATCTTCAGTAGAAACGACCATAAATATTCAAGATAATGGTACTCCTAAGATTTGTCCTAACCTTGTCAATGGAGACAAAGTAAGTGTGAAGGGTCTTCTTGCCACCGAAAGCAATGATCAGTTGGAAGCAGCTTCGATAAATCTGATCGGATCAGAATTGTCTAAGATGACTGACAAGACGGGTACTTTCGCTTTCTCCAATATGAGCAAAGGAGGCAACTATACCGTTACACCTGATAAGAATGATGATCACATGAATGGTGTTTCTACGCTTGATCTGGTTATGATTCAGAGACATATCTTAGGCATTGATAAGTTGACATCTCCTTACAAGCAGATAGCTGCGGACGTCAATAAAGATGGTAAGATTTCCGCCTCAGATTTGCTTGAACTAAGGAAACTAATCCTTGGCACTACCGTATCATTTGCTAACAACAAGTCTTGGAGATTTGTTGACAAAGTATATAAGTTTAATGATGCAACGTTTGCACAAGGAGAGGCCTTCCCGGAAGTTTATAATATTAATGATCTTAAGGCAGATATGGTTACCGATTTCGTAGCTGTCAAAGTAGGAGATGTCAATGGAAATGTGAAAGCAAATAACTTTGCCCAACCCACTGAATCTCGCTCTAATGAAAAACTAGTTTTGACAACTGACAATATCAAATTTGATGGTGGTCAAAAGATAGTAGTGCCTGTAAAAGTAGCTAGTAACGCATCTATCGCAGGTCTGCAGTTTACATTAAACTTTGACAGAGATAAATTGGCTCTAGTAGGAGTAGATCCTATTGCCATCAATGTAAATGATCAGAATTTTGGTTTCAACGATATTGCAAATGGGGTACTTACTGCCAGTTGGAATGACGTGAGAGCTTCAAAACTAAATGCTTCTCAAACATTGTTCAACCTGACATTTGTCGCTAAAGACAAAGGAGACATCACCAGTGCCATTCAAGTAAATTCAACTGTAACATCTGCAGAAGCATATGATAATGATGGAAGTACGATGGCAATCAACTGGAAAGTGGTGGACAGAACAGCCAATGATCAGTTTACTCTTTATCAAAATGCGCCGAATCCATTCAAAGAATCTACCATGATAGGATTTGAATTGCCATCTGCTATGGTAGCATCTATCACAGTATATGATGTGACGGGTAAAGTGGTCAAAGTAGCCAATGTCAATGGCAACAAAGGTTACAATAGTGTTGATATCAACAAAAATGACGTAGGCACAGGTGTAATGTATTACACTTTGAAAGCCGGAGAATACACTGCTACCCGTAAAATGGTAGTAATAGAATAGTAATATTTTAAAGTAAAGTTTTACTGTTTTTGGGATGGGACCCCTCTTCAGAGCAATCTGAAGGGGGTCTTTTCGTTTTAGGCGATCCCAATATTCATGAGGAAATAAAAATTTACTACTTTTGCGGACATTATGGGTAGAGTTTTGTGTATAGATTTTGGTACAAAAAGATGCGGTATAGCAGCCACTGATCCACTTCAGATCATTGTTTCGCCTGTGGACACCGTCCCAACGGATACTCTTTTGGATTTTCTTCACAACTATCTACATACTGAAAGTGTTGAAAAAATTGTCATTGGGTTGCCAGTGCACAAGGATGGCAATTTTACCCATATCAAACTTGATATTGATGTGCTTGCTACCCAGCTAAGGTTAAAATATCCAGAGATTCTTATAGATTTTGCCGATGAACAGTATTCTTCTGTGATCGCAAAACAACGCATCATAGATATAGGTACCAAGATGCACAAGAGAAGAGACAAAGCTTTGATTGACAGGATGAGTGCCGTCGTCATTTTACAAAAATACTTAAATCACATATAGTGCGCATGATACTACCTATATACACTTATGGGCAACCCATATTGAAAAAAAAATGTACTGATATCACCCATGATTATCAGGAATTTGATGCCCTCAAGCATGATATGTGGGAAACCATGTATGCAGCGCATGGAGTGGGATTGGCAGCTCCACAAATAGGACTTTCTATCAGAGTTTTTGTCATTGACACCATTCAGATCATGGAAGATGATAAAAAGGAAGAGGGTATAAAGCAAGTATTTATAAATGCTCAGATTGTCGAAGAATCTGGAGATCTATGGTCCTACGAAGAGGGTTGTCTGAGCATACCTCATATCAGAGGGGATGTCGAGAGGACCCAAAAAGTGAGGATACAGTATTATGATGAGCACTTTAGAAAACATGACAAAATCTATGAGGGTGTCAATGCCCGGGTCATCCAACATGAGTATGATCATATCGAAGGCGTATTATTTATAGAAAAATTGAAACCTCTCAAACGCAGGCTCATCGTCCGAAAGTTGAATGACATAAAGACGGGAAAAACTACTGCTGACTACAAAATAAAACACATAAGAAATTAGCCTATAAAAATTAATTATATCTGGATAATGGTTCATTTTCTTCCGAAGTCAGCAGGGATCTCTCCCCAAGCCTCCGTATTCCATTTTAGGATTTTTGTTTTGTATTCGTTGTCATGCAACCAGGAGATAGCCCTAGCCATCAGATCAAAGATAACGCTATTTTTAGCGGTTTTCACCAGGTTGGTTTTCACTTTTTTGTTTTTTACCCAACTCATTGCCGTCACTGAGTCTGTATAAATCAAAGTATGTTCGTTTTTGTGTTTTTTGAGCAATGCCAAAGCATGCACAAGACCCAGAAATTCTCCAATATTATTTGTACCATCATCAAAAGGACCTTGGTAGAAAATAGGCTTTTTTGAGATGGTCTCTACACATTGATACTCCATTTTACCAGGATTACCACTACAAGCGGCGTCAACAGAGATACTGTCTGCAATGATGTCGGTACTGTTTTGTTTATGTGGAGTCTTGGTATTTGATGATTTTTTGACAAATTCGAAATAATTGCGTTTGCTTGCATATTCTGCTTCAGCTTTGCTATCAAAAGATTTATATTTTGCTGAAGCGTGACCAAATATTTGCTTTTGGCATTCCGCCCAGGTGTCATAGATCCCTGGTGCATTACCTTCCCATACTACATAAAATTTTTGTTTCTTTGCCATATTTTCTTCAATCACAAGACACAAAAGTAATGTTTATAGATACACATGCCCACATATATACAGAAGATTTTGATGACGACCTTGACTTAATGCTCCAAAGGGCAGGAGAAGCAGGAATTGACGAAATATATATGCCCAATATAGATCAGCATTCGATCTATAGGCTGATGCGAGTGGCAAAAGCTTATCCTCAATGCCTACCAATGATGGGATTGCACCCTTGCCATGTGGACGATCAGTACAAATCACAACTGGATATCGTAGAAAAATGGCTTAGTGAATATACGTTTTGCGGTATTGGGGAGATCGGTATCGACTTATATTGGGAAAAAAAATTTCAAGATCAACAAATCAAAGCCTTTCGGCATCAAATTCAACTTGCAGCAGAGTCGAAACTTCCATTTGTGATCCATTCACGGGAGTCATTGGACCTAACTATCGACATAGTCTCCGAGTTGCAAAAAGGCCAATTGACTGGTATTTTTCATTGTTTTAATGGAAGTATAGATCAAGCTAAGAAAATCATTGATTTGGGCTTCTATTTGGGCATCGGAGGAGTCATTACTTATAAAAATGCCGGGGTGGACAAAGTCGTTTCCAGCCTTCCGATTGATCATATGGTATTGGAGACAGATGCTCCTTATCTAAGTCCTGTACCATATAGAGGCAAAAGAAATGAAAGTGGGTACATTGCCTTGATTGCTGAAAAATTATCGGAGATTAAAGAAATGAGTTTAGGTGATATTGCGATTAAAACAACAGAAAATGCAAAAAAAGTATTCTCAGACACACCTAAATAGTATTTTTTGTAATCTTACATCATATTTTGAATTAGTTTGAGAGATTTTAAAATAAAAACCATCAGCAAATAAAAATATTATAGTATTAATATTAAGGTATTCACTTATGTTACATATTACTAAAATAAGAATAAATAAAAAAAATTTTGATATTAAAAGTAATTTTTCAACATTTGCAGTGTAGGAGAGTTGTCCGAGTGGTTTAAGGAGCACGCTTGGAAAGCGTGTATACCTCAAAAGGGTATCGAGGGTTCGAATCCCTCACTCTCCGCAAAGAAGGCAGCACTAAATGCGGAATATTATTTTTTTTTTATATTTTTAACCTTTTTTATTAATTAACTTAAATTATCTAAAACGTAAATTAACAAATCATGCGAAAACTTTTATTTTTAATTGGGGTATTTATGATCGCATCTTACATAGGTGCTTTTGATGTTATTGCTCAGGCTGCGGACACTACAGCAGCTATAGTTGATCAGGCTGCAGAAGCAGTAGCCACAGCAGCAGATGTGGTCGAGGACGCCTCATCTACTGTGGTAGCAGAAGTGGGTGATGCAGGTGCATTTCAAGTGCTTAAAGAGAAATTTATCGAAGGAGACTGGGTGTGGATGACTCCAGTACTTGCTTGTTTGATTTTTGGTCTTGCTTTCTGCATAGAGCGTATCATCACCTTAAATATTGCATCAGCCAATACAGATGTCCTTCTAAATAAGATAGAAGACAAATTGTCCAGTGGTGATCTCGAAGGTGCAAAAGAAATAGCTAAAGCCACGCCTGGTCCAGCAGCAAGCGTACTTTATGAAGGATTGAGAAACAGTACTGGAGGGCCTGATGCAGTAGAGAAAGCCATCGTTTCTTTTGGTTCGGTCCAGATGGGACTCTTAGAAAAAGGATTGATCTGGATATCTCTATTCATCGCACTTGCTCCGATGTTGGGATTCTTGGGTACGGTCATCGGTATGATTGGTGCCTTCGATAAGATTCAGGCAGCAGGTGACATTTCACCTACAGTGGTTGCAGGTGGTATCAAAGTAGCCCTTTTGACTACAGTATTCGGTCTGATATCAGCCATCATTCTACAGATATTTTACAATTACATCGTTTCAAAAATAGACGGTATCACCAATAATATGGAAGAAGCATCCATAGGTTTGGTCGAAGTTATGTCTAGAAACAAAGTATTTAAGTAATTATATCAATCTAAAATTTTTATCATGAACAAATTATATAATATGCTGGTCAAGCATGGTGATGCTATCACTGTGGGTGTCAGTGCAGTTTTATTCATCGTTTTCGCGCTGAGTATTTATCTTGGATCGAAGTCTGGTGGATATAATCTATCCGAGTTGACGGATATGCAGGACAAATCTCAGGTCAATTGTTTTAATGTCGGACTTATCATGATGATGGTTATGGCAGTTATGGCATTGGCATTGATGATTGGTGGTGTATTTTGGGATTTAATCAGAAACTTCAAAACTGGAGCCAAGTCAATGGCAGGATTCGCTATATTAGCAATAGCATTTGTAGTATTATATTTTACAGCAAATTATGATACAGGGGGCAGGTTTGCAGCTTATTGGAGTCCTGAATTTGGGATTACAGAAGGCTTAAGTAAGTTTATTTCAGCAGGACTATATAGCTTGTTTGGGATGACCCTTCTGGCTTTTTTCCTCATCATCATTTTTGAAGTAAGAAGTTTCTTTAAGTAACCTATTAAATATTAAGCTATTATGGCAAAGAAAAGTAACAGAATGAGTAATGAGATCAATGCGGGATCCATGGCGGATATTGCCTTCCTATTGTTGATTTTCTTTCTTGTGACTACGACCATAGCTGAAGACAAAGGGGTACTTGTAAAGCTACCTGCTTGGTCTGAAGAACCACCTCCGGAAATGAAATTAAATACCCGGAATGTGTATTCTGTGTTGGTAAATTCACAGAATCAATTGTTGGTCAGGGGGGAGTTGATGAATATAAAAAGACTCAAAGAGAGTACCAAGAACTTCATCCTTAATCCTCAGCGTATGGAAAATATGGCAGAGAGTCCAACAAAAGCATTGATCTCCATAAAAAATGACCGTGGAACTAAATATTCCACCTATCTGGAAGTATATAATGAGCTCAAAACAGCTTATAATGAACTCTGGGAGGAGGCAGCTATGGCTAAATTTGGTAAGAACCTAGACCAGTTGACTGGGTATCAGGAGAAAGAGATCAGAGATGCTATTCCATTGGTCATTTCGGAGGCAGA